>CAYZJZ010000073.1:0-6127 GCA_964478905.1 uncultured Eubacteriales bacterium | reverse complement strand
CAAAATATAGTTACCTGAAAAGTATGTGAATTTTAAAAAAAAGTGTTGAAATTCGTTGGATTATTATATACAATTAAGTATTGTAACTTTGGAGAAATGGAGGTTTTTTAAGTATGATAAAAAGACTTAGTAAATGTGTTCGAGAGTACAAGAAACCGGCTATTTTGACGCCGATTTTTGTGTCTTTGGAAGTTATAACGGAAGTTATAATTCCACTACTTATGGTTGACTTAATTGACAAGGGAATTGACGCCGGAGATATGAATGAAATTGTAAAAATAGGTTCGGGGCTAATCATTTTAGCAATTCTTTCTTTAATTTTCGGTGTCTTGTCCGGTATGTTTGCCGCTAAAGCATCGACCGGGTTTGCTTGTAATTTAAGACACGATATGTATCACAATGTTCAGAATTTTTCATTTAAAAACATTGATAAATTCTCAACTTCAAGTATTATTACGCGACTTACTACCGACGTAACTAATGTACAAAACGCGTTTCAAATGATTACGAGAATTGCTGTAAGATGCCCACTAATGCTTATTTTTTCACTAATTATGGCTTTTAAGATTAATAAAGAAGTTTCGCTTGTATTTTTATGTGCAATTCCTGTTTTGGCGATTGGATTATTCTTTATAATGACTCATGCACACCCTATATTTGAAAGAGTTTTTAAAACTTATGATAAGCTAAACAATGTAGTAGAGGAAAATTTAAGAGGCATTCGTGTTGTAAAGTCTTATGTAAGAGAGGATTTTGAAATAAATAAATTTAACGATGTTTCCGGAAATATATATAAAGATTTCACAAAAGCTGAAAAATTGCTTGCGTTAAATACTCCTCTTATGCAATTTGTAATGTATTCAAGTATGTTACTTATTTCTTGGGTTAGTGCTAAGCTGATTGTTAGTTCTACAATGACTACCGGTGATTTAATGGGATTTATTACATACGCTATGCAAATTTTAAGTAGCTTAATGATGTTTTCTATGGTGCTTGTTATGATAGTTATTTCTAAAGCATCAGCTGAGAGAATTGTAGAAATACTAGAGGAAAAGACTGATATTTATAGCCCTGAAAATCCTGTTATGAATGTTGTTGACGGTTCAGTTGTATTTAAAAATGTAAGCTTTAGTTATTCGGAGAAAAAGAAAAAATTATGCTTAAGTAATATTGACTTAGACATAAAATCCGGTGAAACGATTGGAATAATCGGTGGAACTGGTTCTTCAAAAACTACACTTGTTCAATTAATTCCAAGACTTTATGACGCAACAAAAGGCGAAGTTTTAGTTGGTGGAGTTGATGTTAGAAAATACGATTTGGATGTTTTAAGGAATTCAGTTGCTATGGTTCTTCAGAAAAATGTATTATTTTCCGGCACAATTAAGGAAAACTTAAGATGGGGAAATGAAAATGCTAGTGATGAAGAATTAATTAGAGCTTGTAAATTAGCTCAAGCTGACGACTTTATTCAATCTTTCCCTGAAAAATATGACACATACATAGAACAAGGCGGAAATAACGTTTCAGGTGGTCAAAAACAAAGACTTTGTATTGCAAGAGCATTGCTCAAGAAGCCTAAAATCCTTATTTTGGATGATTCAACAAGTGCAGTTGATACAAAGACGGATGCTCTTATAAGAAAGGCTTTTGCTGAGGAAATTCCGAATACAACGAAATTTATAATTGCTCAACGTATTTCTTCTATTTCTGATGCTGATAAGATTATTGTTTTAGACGATGGTAAAGTTGTTGCTTTTGGAACTCATGATGAGCTTTTAACTACTTGTGATATTTACAAAGAAGTTTATACTTCACAAACAAAGGGAGGCGTTAATAATGAAACCGGTAAGAAATAGAGGGCCTGTTGGCTTTGATAAAAATGTAAAAATAAATAAACAAACTGTAAAAAGACTACTCGGCTATTTGTTTACGCCATATAAATTTCAGATAATAACCGTTCTTATTTGTTTGGTAGTCAGTGCTGTAACTGGTGTTGTAGGTTCTTTATTTTTGAGAACATTAATTGACGATTATATTGAACCACTTTTATTGGAGTCTGCTCCTGTATTTAGCGGATTACTTAAAGCTATTACTGTAATGGGAATTATTTATTTAATTGGAATTATTTCGACATTAATTTATACACGAGTTATGGCTGTTGTTTCACAAAAGGTATTAAAACAAATTAGAGATGAGATGTTTTCTCATATGCAAAAGTTACCTATAAAGTACTTTGACACACATTCTCATGGAGACATTATGAGTATCTACACAAACGATACCGATACACTACGTCAAATGATTTCTCAAAGTATTCCACAAGTTTTCTCATCAATTATTACTATTACGTCTGTATTTATTGCAATGTTGTCTATTAGTGTTTGGTTAACTTTATTAGTTGTAGCTACTGTTTTTGTAATGTTTACGGTTACTGCAAAAATTGGTGGAAAATCTGCAAAATATTTTACTAAGCAACAAGAATCTTTAGGTGATGTAAATGGCTACATTGAAGAAATGATAAATGGTCAAAAGGTTGTAAAGGTGTTCTGCTATGAACAAAAGGCTAAAGAGGCTTTTGACAAACGCAATAATGAATTAAGAGATAATGCCTTTAGAGCTAATAAATATGCTAATATTCTTATGCCTATAATGGCTAATATCGGTAATTTACAATTTGTTTTAATTGCTATTTCCGGTGGTGCTTTAGCTATTAATGGAATTGGCAGTTTAACACTTGGTGGAATTGCATCTTTCCTAAATTTAAGTAAAAGCTTTAATATGCCAATATCTCAAGTTTCTCAGCAAATAAATTCTTTTGCAATGGCGCTAGCCGGTGCTGAGAGAATATTTAATTTGCTTGATGAAGAAGTTGAAGTAGATGACGGTTATGTTACTTTAGTTAATGCAAAATACAAAAATAATAAGTTGGTTGAATCTAAAAAATATACAGGAATTTGGGCTTGGAAGCATCCTCATGAAACAGGCAAAACAACTTATACTGAACTAAAAGGTGACGTTAGATTTTTCGATGTAGACTTTGGATATAATCCTGAAAAAATTGTTTTACACGATGTTACTTTGTACGCTGAACCTGCTCAAAAGGTCGCTTTTGTTGGTGCTACCGGTGCCGGTAAAACTACTATAACTAACTTGATTAACAGATTTTATGATTTGGCTGATGGAAAAATAAGATATGACGGTATAAATATAAACAAAATTAAAAAGGCTGATTTAAGGCGTTCTTTAGGAATTGTATTACAGGATACTCATCTTTTTACGGGAACAATTAAAGAAAATATAAAGTATGGTAAGCTTAATGCAACAGATAAAGAAGTTTATGCTGCTGCTAAATTGGCTAATGCTGACGGATTTATAAGAAGATTACCTAACGGATATGATACTGTAATTACCGGAGACGGTGGAAGTCTTTCTCAAGGTCAAAGACAACTTATAGCAATTGCTCGTGCTGCTATTGCGAATCCACCTGTTATGATTTTGGATGAAGCAACATCAAGTATTGACACAAGAACTGAAGCTATTGTTCAAAAAGGTATGGATTCTTTGATGCATGGTAGAACAGTTTTCGTTATTGCACATCGTTTGTCTACTGTTCAAGATTCTAATGTTATTATGGTTTTAGAACAAGGAAGAATTATTGAAAGAGGAGACCATGACAAGTTAATTGAAGAAAAAGGGAAGTACTATCAACTCTACACTGGTGCATTTGAATTAGAATAAAGTTAAAAAGTATTTAAAACTTTTCGACAATATGGTACAATATCGTAGGTGGAAATTAGTATTTTATAAAAAAATAATAAGGGAGGGTTAAGCTATGCCAGAAGAAAAAATTAGTATAGCAAAAGAAATTAAAAGAATACTTGTAGTACTTATTGCATCCATAATCATGGCAATTAATCTTAATAGTTTTGTACATTTTGGAGAAATTATTCCAGGTGGATTTAACGGAATTACTTTGTTACTCCAAAGACTGGCTGAGACGTTTTTGCATATAGAAATACCTTTTTCTCTTATAAACATACCGCTAAATTTAGTACCTGCGTTAATTTGTTTTAGATACATAGGAAAAAGATTTACAGTTTATTCATTACTCTCAGTAGTAATTACAGGCGTCTTGGTAGATGCGTTACCTTACTATAACATTACTTATGATCCATTACTTACAGTATTGTTTGGTGGACTTGTAAATGGTTTTGCAATTTCTCTTTGTTTAAAGAAGAATGCTACAACCGGTGGAACTGATTTTATATCTATTTTATTGTCGAAGAAATTTAATGTTGATTCTTGGAATTATATTTTTGCCGGGAATGCAGTCGTTTTAATAATCGCCGGTGCAATTTACGGTTGGGATAAAGCAATGTATTCTATAATTTATCAATTTATAACAACTCAAGTCTTACATATGATGTACAAAAGATATCAACGCCACACTTTATTTATTATTACTGACCATCCAACAGAAATATATAATGCTATAAAGGAAGAAACAAATCACGGAGCAACTTTATTCAAGGGAATAGGCTGCTATAAAAATGAGGAAAGAAATATGCTATATTCTGTTGTTTCAAGTGATGAAATTCACCATATATTAGCGAGAATAAGAGAAGTTGACGAAAAAGCTTTTGTTGACATAATACAAACTGACAGGATTTCAGGATTTTTCTACGAAAGACCTACAAAATAGATTACAATAAGTTAGTAGTTGTTTTTTACAATATGACTATTGAAAAATTGTTGGTATTTTTATAGAATATCATTTGTATATAATTATTGGAGGGAAAATAGTGTATGGATTTTCTATTTAAAATTTTGGAAGGCGCTTTAATAGGTCTTGGAGCTGTTTTACCGGGAATATCCGGTGGGGTACTTTGTGTTGTGTTTGGGGTGTATAAGCCCGTTATGGAGTTATTATCTCATCCGTTTAAGAATTTTAAGACACATGTTCCTAAACTTTTGCCGATTATTATTGGTGTTGGAATTGGCTTTTTAGGTATTGCGAATGTACTTGCGTTTTTCTTGGAAAAATATCCTGCTCCGTCTGTTTGTCTTTTTGTTGGATTAATTGCGGGGATGATACCATCGCTTTGGAGAGAAGCCGGAGAACAAGGAAGAAGTAAGAATTCATATGTGTCGTTAATTGTTGCCGGATTAATTGTTTTTGCTATTTTGTCGAGTTTACAAATTTTTTCTGTAACTATTATGCCTAATTTTGGTTGGTATATATTTTGCGGATTTTGTCTTGCTTTAAGTGTTATTGCTCCGGGAATGAGCTTTTCAACATTACTTATGCCGCTTGGACTTTATACGCCTTTTGTTGATGGAATAGGAAAACTTAATTTTGATATACTAATTCCTGCCGGTATTGGAGGATTAGTGACTGTGATTTGCTTAGCAAAAGCTGTAGATTCATTGTTTGAACATCATTATTCAGTGGCTTTTCACGCCATTGTTGGAATTGTAATTGTCGCTACAATTATGATTATTCCTTTTTCAAGTTTTTTAGTGTCTGTAACTCAGGTTATTATTAATCTAGTGTGCATTAGTGTTGGTGTTGTCAGTGCGTTATTATTGGATAAATTTAACAGTGGAGTAAAAAAAGAATAAGTTATTGACAGTTATAAAAGGGAATAAGCTTATTAGTAGATAATGAAAAATAATTGTTTGACAATAATATACTTATTAGAGTATAATGTAGATAGAAGAAGGAAACCGTATGAACGGTTAGCCAAAGTTAGAAATTACAAAAAATAATCGTAACCTTAGCTGGAGGGCGATTATTTTTTTATGTACTTTATTACCTCTTTTATTGCTACTAATATAAATAATATCAAACATAAAGAAAGTAGTTCCATAAGACCACCCCCTTGAGAGTGGCTAACCGTCCATATCCGTCACGTGTTTCCTTCTAATGAATAGTATCATATATCGAACAAAAATTCAATGACAAATTTACAAAAAATACAAATTTTAATATTTGTAGATTGTAAATTTAATAGTGGAGTAAAAAAAGAATAAGTTATTGACAGTTATAAAAAAGTAATGTAAAATAACCCCATAATAGTTAAAAGCGTTGAAGAGAAGAGTAGATAACGAGATATGTTTTAGA
>CAYZJZ010000072.1:0-6130 GCA_964478905.1 uncultured Eubacteriales bacterium | reverse complement strand
AAAGCATTTGCATTATCTTTAGAAACTGCGTGAAGTAACATTACCTCTCCCGGGTGTAAAGCATTTATAACAGTATCATACGCATACTCCGTCCCCTTTTGGTTGTTAACTTCCCAGTCTTTATAAGCGAAACTCCAAAAAACATTCGTATATCCTAAACTTTTCGTAATAGACAAAGTTCTCTCACTAAACTCTCCCATTGGCGGTCTTAAATACTTCATAGTTTTTCCATATTCATCAAAAAACTTTTTATCTAAATCCAAAACCTCTTTTTCGACCTCATCATCACTTAATGTCGGCATACTCTTATGGTTTATTGTATGATTACCAACTTCGTGGCCCTCATCTACCATTCTCTTCACAAGTTCCTTCTCTTTTTCTAAATACGGACCGGTTACAAAGAAAACAGCTTTTACATTTTTCTCTTTTAGTGTATCTAAAATTTGAGCAGTATAACCATTCTCATACCCTTCGTCAAAAGTCAAATAAATAGTTTTCTCATCTTTAGGCATTAAATAAATCGCGTTATATTTATCTGCCGGAACTGTTAAATCTTTACCAAACGTAGGTTGATTATGATCTTTACCTTTCATAAAATACCAACCGATTTTTTTATTATCCAAAGTAGAAGTATCTTCAATAGGTAAAATCGAAGGCTCAACAGTTACTTCCGGAAGAACCGTTTCTTCAGGCTTTATCTCCTCATTTACAGTAGGCGACTCGCTCGGCAAAATTACATTCTCCTGAGTCTCATTTCCGCAACCGGAACACAAACCAATCACAAACAGCAAAACCAAAAGTCTCCCCATCATCAAGCCCCCAATTTACAATTATCCTCCAAAACTCCATCGTAAGTAGATCCATTCATTTTCTATTGCAACGCAATTCAATCAATGTTTTTCTCTTTGCACCGAAGGTGGATCATTTCATAAAAACATTATACGCCCTATATGCCATATATATGTCTGCTTTGCTTGTAATTTCAAACGGTGCATGCATTGAAAGTACAGCTACTCCGCAATCTATTACGTCCAATCCTTGATCAGCCAAATAATACGCAATAGTTCCGCCACCGCCTTGGTCAACTTTTCCTAATTCGCCCATTTGCCATGCAATATCGTTTTCATCAAAAATCTTCCTAACCTCTCCAACAAATTCAGCACTAGCATCATTTCCGCCTGATTTTCCGCCGTGTCCGGAATATTTAGCAACACAAACTCCTTCTCCTAAATAACAAGAATTATTCTTTTCCATAGCACTTGCATAAGTAGGATCATAGCCCGCATCAACGTCAGCAGAAAGCATTTTACTGTTAGACAAAGCTCTCTTTAATGCCAATTCGTCATATTCTCCTCGTAAATTCATAATCTCTGCAAGGAAGAACTCAAACGCACGAGATTCCATACCTGTATTTCCCATACTTCCAACTTCTTCTTTATCCGCTAGTACACATACCGCAGTCTTTTTACAAAGTCCAACTTCACAAATAGCTTTAAGCGCTGTATACGCACACACTCTATCGTCTTGACCATATCCACCAACAAAAGCAGAATCAAAGCCAACAGATTTAGCCTTAAACGCCGGAACAACTTCAAGTTCAGCACTTAAGAAATCTCTTTCAGTCATACCATATTTCTTATTCAATATATCCAAAACATTAAGTTTTACTTTCTCTTTTACCTTTTCGTCATCAAACGGAATTCCACCAACCAATATATTAAGTTCTTCGCCTGTGATAGCTTCTCTTAAAGGCTTAGAC
The DNA here is from genome assembly GCA_964478905.1 of uncultured Eubacteriales bacterium. Classification (GTDB taxonomy): domain Bacteria; phylum Bacillota; class Clostridia; order TANB77; family RGIG9151; genus RGIG9151. The sequence goes on along the minus strand of CAYZJZ010000072.1, from coordinate 4,371 downwards.
GCTTGGTCTTTAGCTAAATGAGGTAACAAATCAGTAACACAGAAAACAGGCTCGCCCTCTTGCTCGCCAATGCTTACATTTAATTTAGTCCCATCTTTTCTCACAACCACACCGTGAATAGAAAGCGGTATAGTAGTCCATTGATATTTCTTAATTCCGCCATAATAATGCGTTTTTAGCAACGCCATTCCATCAGATTCGTATAAAGGATTAGGCTTTAAATCAAGTCTTGGAGAATCAATATGAGCGCCTACCGCATTAATTCCTTCAACAGTAGGTTCTTTACCGATTATAGCCAAGAATAAGTTTTTCTCTCTATTTACAGAATAAACTCTATCGCCTTCTTTTAATTTTTTATAAGTACTAATAGGCCTAAAGCCGGCATCTTTAGCTATCTTTATAGCTTCCTCCACAGCAAGCCTTTCAGTTTTACTAACATTTAAAAAGTCAATATACCCCTCAGAAAACTCTTGAATTTTCTTCAAAGTCTTTTTATCTGCTGTTTCCCAAATAGATTTTCTTTGGAAAATTAACTCCTCGCTGCGTAATTGCCCAGCTGATTTTTCAGTATCTTTTTTTGTTGCCATAACATTTTTCCTCCTTTGTAAATTTCATTGCTATTTTGCTACAACGTATCCGCTATCACGGACAACGTCTTGTCCTTTCTCAGACACAATATATTCAACAAGTTTTTTTACTTGTGAATTTTTTAATGCATCTTTTCTCACAACTGCATATATATCAAACGTAGCCGGATACTCATTTGTGAAGATATTTATATCATCGACTTTTTCTCCATCTACCTTTAATACCGTACATTCATTAGGAACTTCTATTTCTTTTAGTGCATTATAATTAGTATATCCAATTGCAGATTTCCTTGTATCTAAATAATTCGTAATCGCATCTATCAACCCACTAAGGCTTTCATCTTGTAACCTTATTTTAGGTTTCTCTAATTTATAATCTCCCATATAATTCTTAAAAGCATAATATAAACTCTCTCCAGCCTTAGACTGGTACGCTAAAATTTCTAAATTCTCTCCGCCGACCTCATTCCAATTAGTAATCGTCTTAGAATAAATTTTCTTTATATCCTCACTCTTTAAATCAGTCACAGAATTTTTATTACTGTTTAGGAATACAAACGCATCTTTCGCAATAAGATACTTTTCTACTTCAATCCCTTCACTGCTCATTTTAGCCATAATTTCTTCTGCCGGCAACGGCGAAATTACAACATCACATTCTCCTTCTATTAAAGAATTATATGCGTTGTCGATATTTTCTATACCAAAATACTTTTCAGACTTTTTATCCGAAAAGTCATAGTAACCTTTAGCTAAACTATATCCTAAATTCTCAGTAAGCTCAGTAGTAAAAACCTTAGCCGGAGCTTTAGTCAAATTAACTATCAACAATACTACTAATGCTATAAAAATTACGCATACAGCAATCATTGCAATAAGATATTTTATTGGGAACTTTCTACCGTATCTAAGTCGAGTAGCATACTCATATTTCATATCCTCAATAAAATTTCTTATATTCACTAAAATCACTCCTACCCAAAAATTTTTACACAAAAAAATTGTATCAAATTTTAATTTAAAATACAATTTCTTTGTGTGCTTTTTTTTAATTATTTGTTTAGAGTTACTCAATATTTTAGGGAATGTAATATCTTTAACCTAAATAATAACAATTATTTATTTTTATAAAGCTGTACTATGTCAAGAAAATAAGCCTCATTTTTTCTAATATTCACCACAAGATAGGAATTTATGGGACGGTCAACAACTGATGCTCTAAAGCTTTGCTTTAGGAAGCAGAAGTTACACAGAGTGGACCGTTCCCTACAGATGTTGAAAATTACATAGAGTGGACCGTTTCCTACGTTGGTTCGAGATGTTTTATGATTTTCATCCCCGACAATGTAGAAATTTCGCGGAACAACAAAAAGCCTAAAGCCATATACCATTTATTATATTCAATACATTTTTCTCCTAATAATTTAAAATTACCTCCTTAGATTACTTACAAAATAATGCAAATTAGCCCTCCGCTTCCCTCATTTATAATTCGTTGTAAAGTCTCTTGTAACCTTTCTTGAGCTTCTTCCGGCATTCTGTTTAATTTATTGTTTAATCCTTCGCTTACCAACTCATGCAATGACTTGCCAAAAATATTTGACTCCCAAATTTTTTTAGGATCGTTCTCAAATTCTTCCATTAAGTATTGAACTAACTCCTCAGACTGTCTCTCAGTCCCGACAAGCGGAGACACTTCTGTTTGTATGTCTGCTCTTATCATATGAATACTCGGTGCACTTGCACGTAACTTTATACCGAATTTCCCGCCTTGCTTTACAATTTCAGGCTCTTCCAAACTCATTTCATCCATAGAAGGGCTTACTATTCCGTATCCTTTCGTTTCCACCTCATGCAAAGCATATTCTATCTTGTCATACTCTTTTTTAATATGAGACAATTCGTTTATCATACTTACCAATTCACTTTGATTAGTAATCTCAACGCCCGCCATTTCACTCAATATCTTGTAAAATAATTCCTCCGGGAAAGTAAGCTCCATTCTTACCTTTCCATTTGCCATATTTATTTCAGAAATAACAGCATCGGTAACATCTTCTATTTGAGATATGTTATTAACCGCATCGTCAACATTTCTCATAGTTCTAACTTGGCAAAACGCATCAACCACTTCATCAGTTATTTGCTTTTTAAACCAATGCTCGTGATTCAAACAATCAAGCCATCCCGGTAATTTAATGTTAACTTCATCAACAGGAAATTCCATAAGCATTCCTTTAAAAATATCGTTTATGTCATTGGGTGTAATTCCCATACAGTCAACCACTACAACTGGCGCATCATATTTCTCAGAAAGTTCTTCTCTTAAATTAAGTGTTGCCTCATTTTGAGGATATGCAGAATTAAGAATAATTACAAACGGCTTATTTAAGCTTTTCAATTCTTTTACTACCCTTTCCTCAGCCTTAACGTAAGCTTCTCTAGGAAGTTCTGAAATTGTTCCGTCAGTCGTTACGACCAGCCCAATTGTAGAATGTTCATTTATAACCTTCTGTGTACCGATTTCAGCAGCCTGTTCAAACGGTATACGTTCATTAAACCACGGTGTAGAAATCATTCGCGGAGCGTTATTCTCTAAATGCCCCATAGCTCCGTCTACTAAATAACCGACACAGTCTACAAGTCTTACCTTCATTTTAATTTTATCTTCCAACTCAATTTCAACCGCATCATTTGGTATAAACTTAGGCTCAGTAGTCATTATCGTTCTACCTGATGCACTTTGCGGAAGTTCATCTTTAGCTCGCTCTTGCTCATGAAAATCTCTAATGTTAGGGATTACCATTAAGTCCATAAATCTCTTTATAAAAGTTGACTTTCCCGTTCTTACAGGTCCTACAACTCCTATATAAATATCGCCACCTGTTCTAGTAGCAATGTCTTCGTAAATACTATATTTACCCACCTCTAACAACCCCCTTGTACTTGTTTTTCAATACAACTTTATGCAAGAGAATTTTTAGATATGCATTTTTCTTTATTGAAAAAATAAAAAGGATACAAAAAAACGAAATTTTAATCAAATAATTATTGTAGGTTAAATCTTACCTATTTCCTACAATTTGAAAAAATCGTTTCTGTATCCTCAGCAAGGACTAAAACGCTAATAAATACTTACATTATTTAAGCTTATCAATAAAAATTTTAGTAGCAATCATCATAAGTTTATCTGTTTCTTTCATTATTTCTCTGCTTTGATTTAGCACTGTTTCAAAATTTTTCATAACCATTCCGGACTTTAGCGAATGGTACGAATAGTACTTATAACCATATTCTAATTCTTCTTGCCATTTTTGAATATACGTATAATCCGCTTTTATTTCCTCATAAACTTCTAAAGCCTTTTCACCACTCGCCAATTTTAATACGTTATAAACGCTCTCCTTTAACTCATCTAATCTTTTTTTCACATCGTCAAATTCTTCACTAGATGTAACTTCATGTTTACCATTTACTAATGCACTACATTTTCTAATAGATAAAAGTATAAAGATAAATAGACATCCAAAAGTAATAATCGAAAATATCGCAAAAACTAACTGAGAATTAACATTGTATCCCATAAAAAAAGCATACAATATCATCCACACAAATATACCTATTGCCAACATTACTTCTAAATCTTCAGTCTTAATTTTTTTCATAACAATTCCTCCGATAAAATAATTTCAGATTTTCTTAAGCAAAAATAAATTTGCTTATATTAATTAAATATTCACTATCACTCTTTATATCACATAATAAGTTTATTGTCAATTTG
>CAYZJZ010000071.1:2170-6220 GCA_964478905.1 uncultured Eubacteriales bacterium | reverse complement strand
AACTAATTCGACTCCCTTATCGCCTCTAGTGCCTTAATCTTCGTCGCACGACGAGCCGGATAGTAACCGGATATAATACCAACCAGCATAGCAAATCCCAAAGCCACAGCAACCAACCATAACGGAATTACAGATATCGCCGTTCCGCCAGTTCCAATTCCTAATGCTGAGCCAATTTGAACAGAATACTTGTTCATAAGATACGACGCTAAATAGCTTAATCCAATTCCTAAAGCTCCTCCAATTAATCCAATCATACTTGCCTCAAACAAAAACAACTTCTTAATATCCGAAATCAAGCAACCTAAAACCTTCATAACCCCAATTTCCTTAGTTCGCTCATATATAGACATTATCATAGTATTAGCAATACCAATAGCAGAAACAAGAAGAGATACCGCACCTATTCCACCTAAAATAAGTTGCATCGTATTAGAAGTCTCTTGCATAGGTCCTAACATATCAGCCAAGCTATATGTACCATATTCCATAGCCTTTATTTGATCTTGGACTTCCTCAACATACTTAATATCGTCAACAGAAACCCAAATAGTACTGTATCCTTCATCGTCATATGTCTTTACGTTATTCTTCTTAAGCTCCTTCTTCCATTTCTTCATTTGCTCAATATTTACATATACCCAGCCATTCTTATCTCCATTACTCTCAACCAACTTTCCAACAGGCTTTAGAGTATAATAAACTGGGACCGTATCTTCATCGCCATAAGTAGTAAATGTAAATTTAACTCTATCATTCATAATATCTACCGGTTCTTCATCACGCATATAGCTATTAGAATTAGGATTATAAAAATATGTACTATAAGGAGTTATCAAGACTTGATCCGTATCACTTTCTTCTAAATATCTCCCTTCTTCAACATCCGGGAAATCAAAATACTTAAAAGCTCCGGGATCTATTCCCCTAAAAGAAACATATGACTCATATTTACCGGAAATTAAACGCCCGGACATATTCATAATAGGAGTAACCGCTCTAACATGAGGAATAGCTTCAAGTTTTTTTACTAAATTATCATCTAACTCCTTTTCCTTAGCAGGTTGATACGAATCTCCCATATTCTCACTATAATAATATTTGTTAACAGTTATAGTAGTCAAGCTACCCATTTCCATAAGTTGAGCCTTATAGCCCTCACTCATAGCAATACCAAGCGACACCATTACAACTATTGAAAAAACACCGATTACCACGCCAATTACCGTAAGTGAAGTTCTAAGTTTACGCCTAAACAAATTTTTTAAGCCCATTTTTATAAAATCACTGCTTCGCATTTTTTCACCGCCTACACTCCGCTAAATATCTCTTTTCTTCATAGCTCTCTTTCCTAAAAGAATTCCAAAAATTATTCCCAAAACAACACTTCCGGCAATAACAGCAATTAAAATCCAGTCAATTCCGGTTCCACTACTCATTCCTTCATTTGCAACCATTCCGCCATAACTCATTCCATCATACATAACGCCCATATTAAATTTCCTCCTCAATCTTCTTCATCATAACTTTAATTGTTATAAGACGTACAATAATTAAAGTAACAACAAAACATCCCGCTCCGATTAAAGTAAGTTGCCACCAAGGCATACCATTACTCTCAGGTTCAACAAAATCAGGCTCAAAAACAGGTTGATCAACAAAATCAGTCACCGGCATATCTTCATAAACAAATCCGCTAAAAGCTCTCTTTGTAGTAATTACATTGCCACTCGAATCTTCAAAAGAGAAAACCAAATTACCGTTAGCTTCTCCTGCAACATCCGCAACCACTTCTACTTCGGAATAACTTCCTTTACCAGGATCAACATTTCCTATATAATTAGTCTCACTTTTTCCTGAATAGTCACCTTCAACAGTAACAGAAAGATTAGAAATAGCAGCCTTCCCTTTATTATAATACTCAAAAGACACATATCCACTATTTCCTTGGTATAATTCATAAGGTCCGCTAATGTTATCAATAGATAAATTAGACTTTTCCGTTATAGGCACATTTATAGTCTCATTCGGAGAATAAGCATTTCCATCAGCATCTTCATACTCAAAACTTACAGTAATCGGATAAGCACCAGACAACGTATCTTGTTTAGTCCTAAAAGAAATAGTCTTTGAAATCTCTCCTTGAGGCTCTAGATTTTGAACATAAAAAGCATTACTAGAATTGTCAATTATAAAAGTTCCGTCAGTAGAATTAACAACAACCTTCATATTAGTTATCTTTTTAGAAAGATGTGTATTCTTAAAAGTAAAATTTAGAGAAAACTTATTTCCGGCAATAACTTCTCCCGGAGTTACCTTATAATCACTTATAATAATCTTAGGAGTACCTTTTCCGGTCACACCTTCAGTTCCCTCAACATTATTTATATAAATAGTCTTTGTTTCTGTATAATGTTCATTATCTTGGTCATAGTAATCAAGTTGAACGTTTAATTCGTTAGTACCCTTTTTAATATTTTCAGAAACCAATAAATCAAACTCAACTCTATCACTTGTTTTTCCTTTTAATGTTTCAAAATATCTCGTATTTATAGAATCCTTAACCATAAAACCATCTTTAGAAGTTCCATCTAATGTAAGTTTTACTCTACGAGCAAGTAAGTCACCCTCGTTATAAATCTCAAAAGCCAACTTATTTTCAGAATCAGCAGTAACAACTTCCGGACTATTAGTTATATTTCTAACAATTATCATAGGTTTAGATAATTCATTAACAACTTCAAAATAAACAGTTTGCTTATTAGAATAACTTGTACCGTTTGAATTTACATATGTAATATCAAAAGGAAGCGCATAAATACCAACATCAGCAGTCTCTTTAACTCTAAGTTTTAAATTAATCTCCTTTTTCATACTCGTACTAAGTCTTTTAATAGTATATGTATCAACAGCAGTCTCCCAATATATCGGAGCATCTTTAGAAGAATTTGTTATAGTAACATCTTTTGCATATTGATCACCAACATTTTTTACAACAATATCAGCCTCAAAAGAATCTCCCGCTTTAACCTTTTGAATTTTGGTATTATTCTCAAAAATAACTCTAGGATATTCAACCTCATAATCAGAATCAGCAAAAGAAATACCTAAATTCAATAAACAAACAACACTAAGTAACACAGCTAAAAACTTTTTCATTGTTCTACTCCCTCCATACTTACAACTTCAGTCTTTTCTTCAATTTTATTAATCTTACCATCATGAATATGCACAACTTTATCCGCAAACTCAGCAAGCCTTACATCGTGAGTAACCATTACAATCGTTTGATTATATTCGTGCGCCATACTTTTTATAAGTTGCATAATCTCCATAGTAGTCTTAGAATCTAGATTTCCCGTAGGTTCATCAGCAAATACAATTTCCGGCGAACTAACGAACGCTCTCGCAATTCCGACTCTTTGCTGTTGACCACCACTCATTTGGGAAGGCTTATGTCTCGCTCGACCACCAAGTCCAACAGCCTTTATAATCTCTTTTACAAGCTTTTGACGTTTTTTAGGCGGAACTTCCTTAAATATAAGCGGTAATTCAACATTCTCAAAAGCAGTCAAGGACCCAATTAAATTATACGCTTGAAAGATAAAGCCAAGATATTTTTGTCTAAAAATAGAAAGCTCTCTTTCACTCAGTTTATTAATCTTTTTTCCCCTTATTATTATATCTCCGCTCGTAAGCCGCTCTATACCAGCCATAACATTTAACAAAGTAGACTTACCGGAACCACTCGTTCCCAGCAAACAACAAAACTCTCCTTTGTTTATTTCTAAATTAATGCCATCTAAAGCCGTTATCTTTTCAGTTCCGACTTTATAGATTTTAGTAACATTTTTAATTTCAATAATCGGCTCCATTTTCCCCCTCTTTTCAACTGTTCTAATCTAATTAACACAGTACAACAATTCGACACAAAAGTCAATACAAATTATAGACGATTATACTTACTCAAAAGTTTCAATTTTATTACTCATTTTTTTACCACTCTTTAATTTTACATTTGTCTAATCTAGTTGTCAATAGGGAAAAAAT
>CAYZJZ010000071.1:0-2070 GCA_964478905.1 uncultured Eubacteriales bacterium | reverse complement strand
TAATTATGGAATTTCCTTAAGTTTCATAATATCCTTATCTTTTTCGGCAGTATTCAAAATAATATCTAAATTCCTATTTTCACCCGAAATCTCTAATAAATTTCCGCTCGAAGTTAATCCCAATAATGCCGGTAAGTCAGTCTTTTCCCAACTTTTAGCACATTTATCCATTAAACTTTTACTTATGCTATTTAAACTACCATTTAAATAATATGGAATAGAAAATTCTTCACAAACTTTAAGTGTCGTTTCAACATCTATCGAATTATCTGAATTATTTAATACAATTCTTTTCTTTATAGACTCATTCAAATCAGCAAAGGTAATTCTAAATCTCTCTATTGACTCACTCTTATTTATATATGCTCCACCTAAATTTACTATTATCTTAGCATTTTCATCTAATCCTAAGGAATTTAGTACCACATTTTGATACTCAATATTTTTAATTGCATCTTCATATAGTTTCTCAGACAATGCATTTAGCATAATAGTTCCTTCAACATGAACATTAACTCTAAAATCGTTTTGCTTAATGTATCCACCCAATAAATTAAGCTCAGTTTTAAGTGTATCTATATATCTAAAGTATTCAACTTCAGGATAATTAGCCAATGGAAAAAGTCTGGGACTTATTCCGTATAATTTTATTCCAAGTTTCTCATTATTTTGTAACACACGAAGAGTATTTAAAATATTGCTCTTAGCAACCTTTCTAAGTTTTTTAATCTTCTCATCATTACTTTCAAGTTTATTTAACGCCAAAACTGAAACTGTTCTATCCGTTGAACAACTTGGAATAACCTTGCTATTCCCAACATAACCTAATCTTATCCCCATATTCTCACCTAATGTTATAATGCGAAAATATAAAAAAATTATTCATAGCATCGGAATTTAGTCAACAAAAAAGACTAAAGCAATATATCAACGCATAAAGCCCTAGTCTCTATTTAGCTATATAACGAAATTACTCTTCATCATCGCAGTCGCAATCATCACAATCACATTCGTAATCTCCACAACAATCGCACTCATCATCCCATTCTAAAGTAATCTCTTTATTACAGTTAGGACATTTAAACTCATCATCATCATCAAGATTTTCCAAATCAATCTCAATTTCCTCTTGGCAATAAGGACAAACTGCAGTAAACACTGAATCATATTCTTCAACGTGCATACCGTCATTTAACATACTTATATCCTCATTAATAGCATCAACTTCATCTTCTAATTCGCTATACTTTTTATTCAAAGTTTCAACTTCTTCTTCCATTTCTTCAAAAAGCTCAAGCATCTCAGCAATTACGTCCATACTATCTTTTTCTTTAGCTATAAGTTTTTTAATCTTCTCAGTTCTTTCTCCCATTTTACACTCTCCTTATACTCTCTCCATGTATTCTCCGGTTCTTGTGTCGATTCTGATTACATCTCCTTGGTTAACAAATAAAGGTACTAAAACCTTAGCTCCGGTTTCAACAATCGCAGGCTTTGTAGCACCTGTCGCAGTATCTCCCTTAAATCCAGGCTCAGTTTCAGTAATCTCAAGTTCAACAAACGTAGGCGGTTCAACACCGAATACGTTACCTTTATAAGATAATACTTTTACATTCATATTTTCTTTTACAAACATCAAAGCATCACCCAATTGTTCTTCATTTAATGGTTCTTGCTCATAAGTTTCTGTATCCATAAAGTAATATAATCCCGAATCCTCATATAAATATTGCATTTCTTTTCTTTCAACTTGCGCATTTTCATATTTTTCAGTAGGATTAAAAGTCTTTTCCAAAACAGAACCGTTCATTACATTTTTCAACTTAGTTCTAACGAAAGCAGCTCCCTTTCCCGGTTTAACGTGTTGGAATTCTACAATCTTATACACCTGTCCATCCATCTCAAAAGTAGTTCCGTTTCTAAAATCTCCTGCCATTATCATAAATAAAACCCCCTATAATTCTTTTCAACTCATATATAATAAACTAAATTCCCAAAAATTTCAATAGTTTACACCAAAATTATTGAAATTTATGTGTAGGTTTGTCACACATATGTCACACTTGTGCA
>CAYZJZ010000070.1:0-6389 GCA_964478905.1 uncultured Eubacteriales bacterium | reverse complement strand
TTTTTTTGTAAGGATTATCCTATTTAAGAACACCCACTTCAATCTATTGAAAATGGACATCGAAATCATCTTCAAACAAATTTTAAGAATTAAAGAGCTTTTACGTTAGCTGCTTGAGGTCCCTTAGCACCATCAACAACTTCGAATTCAACTTCTGTTCCTTCAGCTAAGCTCTTGTAGCCATCCATTTCGATAGCTGAGAAATGAACGAATACGTCATTTCCTTCTTCTCTTTCGATAAATCCAAAACCTTTTTCTGCGTTAAACCATTTAACTTTACCTTTTTCCACTTTCACATTCCTCCTAGAACATATTTTATCTTAAGTTAATTTTAAGATAAATCTTGCGTTATTGCCGATGTCGTACAAAAACTACACCTATAATCTACCATACTTATTTTACGTTGTCAAGGAATTAAATTCGTATTATTTAAGTAAATTATTCAGACTCAAAAAAGATAAATCTAAATAGTAGCAAGTAATTTTTTTAGGTATTCTCCTGTACTTGATGCTTCAACTCTAGCCACATCTTCCGGAGTTCCCTTAGCAATAACTTGTCCACCTCTTATTCCGCCGTTAGGCCCTAAATCAATAATATAGTCAGCAGTCTTAATTACATCTAAGTTATGCTCAATAACAACAACTGTATTTCCGGCATCAGTTAACCTTTGTAATATGCTAATTAACTTATCTACATCAGCCATATGAAGCCCGGTAGTCGGTTCATCTAAAATATACATAGTTTTTCCGGTACTTCTCTTACTTAATTCCGTAGCAAGTTTAATTCTTTGAGCCTCTCCACCGGACAATGTTGTAGACGGTTGGCCAATTTTTATATATCCAAGTCCTACATCATACAACGTTTTTACCTTGTTATAAATAGAAGGAAGATTTTTAAAGAACTCCAAAGCTTCTTCAACAGTCATATCAAGCACTTCGTGAATATTCTTTCCTTTATATCTTACCTCTAAAGTTTCTCTATTGTACCTTTTTCCCTTACAAACCTCGCAAGGCACATAAACATCAGGTAAAAAGTGCATCTCAATTTTTATAATTCCATCTCCGCTACAAGATTCACACCTTCCGCCTCGAATATTAAAACTAAACCTACCTTGATTATATCCTCTCATCTTGGCTTCATTAGTTTCCGCAAACAGCTTTCTAATCAAATCAAACATACCAGTATACGTCGCAGGATTAGAACGTGGCGTTCTGCCAATTGGAGATTGGTCAATATTAATTATCTTATCTAAATTTTCATATCCTTTTATCTCTTTAACTTTGCCGGGAATTAAGTTTGCATGATTTAACTTGTTGGCCAATGTCTTATATAAAATCTCATTAACTAGCGAACTCTTTCCGGAACCTGACACACCGGTGACACAAGTAAATACGCCAAGTGGAATATCTACATTTACTTTCTTTAAATTATTCTCTTGTGCTCCAACTATTTTTAAGGACTTTCCATTTCCTTTTCTTCTTTCTCTCGGGACTTCTATTTTTAATCTTCCACTTAAATACGCTCCTGTAATTGAGCGCTCATTCGCTTTTATTTCTTCAACATTTCCTTGAGCTATAATTTCTCCGCCATGTATTCCGGCACCGGGTCCAATATCTATAATTTCATCTGCAGCATACATTGTATCCTCATCATGTTCAACAACAATTAACGTATTTCCCAAATCCCTTAAATGTTTCAACGTCGCAATAAGCTTCTCATTATCCTTTTGATGAAGTCCAATGCTCGGCTCGTCTAAAATATATAAAACACCTGTAAGTCCTGAGCCTATTTGTGTCGCAAGACGAATTCTTTGAGCCTCTCCGCCGGATAATGTCCCGGACGATCTGGACAAAGTTAAATAATCTAGTCCTACATCAATTAAAAACTGAATTCTAGCTTTTATTTCTTTTAAAATTTGATATGCAATTTTTTCTTCTTTCTTTGTCATCTTCAAATTTTCCATAAAGTCTTTTATTTGTAAAATAGACATACTGGTTAATTCATAAATATTTTTATCGTTTACAGTAACTGCTAAAGTTTCTCTTTTTAATCTCTTCCCTTCACATTCAGGGCAAACACAGTCAGTCATAAGTCCTTCGTAGTATTCCTTCATAGTTTGTGAAGTGGTTTCTTTATATTTTCTCATAAGCGAGTTAATAATTCCTTCAAAACTAGTCATAAAAGAACCTCGGCCATAACTTCTTTCATACTCTACTTTAATTTTTTCTCCCTTAGTTCCATAAAGTAAAATATCTCTTATCTTTTTCGGCAACTCATCAAACGGCGTATCCATACTAAAATTATAATGCTCAGCTAAAGCTCTTATATACATAGTCGAATAGCCCTCTTCATTACCTGAATTCCAGCCGCCAACCTTTATAACCCCTTCATTTAAGCTTTTATGTGGTTCGGTAATTACTTTTGCAGGATCAATTTCAAGTAAACTTCCAAGTCCTAAACATTTAGGACAAGCTCCGAAAGGACTGTTGAATGAAAATTGACGTGGCTCTATTTCTTCAATACTAATACCACAATCAGGGCAAGCATAATTTTGAGAAAAAAGCATTTCTTCCGTTCCGTTTATATCCACTAAAACTAAGTTATTAGCCAAAGCACAAGCGGTTTCAACAGATTCTGAAATACGTTTTCCTGCATCTTCTTTTATAATAATCCTATCCACAATAATTTCAATATTGTGTTTCTTTTGTTTATCTAAAGTTATTTCCTCTTCTAAATCTATAACTTTTCCATCAACTCTAGCTCTTACATAACCGTTTTTTCTCGCATCTTCCAATATTTTAACATGTTCACCTTTTTTTCCTCTTATAACCGGAGCTAAAATTTGAATTTTGCTTCCGGAAGGAATGGTTAAAATGCTATCTGTAATTTGGTCAACAGACTGTTTAGTAATCGGTTTCCCACAATTTGGGCAATGAGGATGACCAATTCGAGCATATAACAATCTTAAATAATCGTAAATTTCCGTAACTGTTCCAACAGTAGAACGTGGATTTTTACTTGTCGTTTTTTGATCAATAGAAATTGCCGGAGATAACCCCTCTATATACTCAACATCAGGTTTCTCCATAAGCCCTAAAAATTGTCTTGCGTAAGCAGATAAAGACTCTACATATCTTCTTTGGCCTTCCGCATATATCGTATCAAAAGCAAGAGACGATTTACCGGAACCGCTAAGTCCGGTAATTACAACAAATTTATCTCGTGGAATTGTTACGTCTATATTTTTTAAATTATTTTCTTTAGCTCCTTTTATTTTTATATACTCCATAAAAATCTTCCTTTCATCTAACTATTCTACCATAAATTCGACAAAAGTTACTATATTTTTTTAAAGAGTTACAAAATTTGAGTTACTATTCAAACAATGAAACTAAATATTAGCCAATTAAAATTTCCATATTTTTCTTATAATAATTCAAAAAAATATGCACATAATAAGTGCATAAGGGTTTGTGATAGTTGAGCCAAGAGGAATATGAGGCGCTAAAGTCGTTTTATATTTTTCGGTCAAAGGTTTGTACGGGATTATGAGGTCCTATGCAGGCCGGCGAGCAGACTGCTTTGGGTAGTGGCAGGTGCTGTCGTGGGATATCCTCATCACAGTATCGTAAATTATCTCCTGTGGTCGAGCTAAGAGTAGTATTAGTTCCGTAGGTCAATTTGATAAAGAGGGGGCATCCTCCCTCTTCATCAAAGCTCTTACTTATTTTAAGGGTTATGTCTAACGAGTAGTTACAGTAAGCATGATTGTTATTATTCGTACAGGTACTTTTGCTAGTCGAGTAAAGGTTTGTCGTAGTGGTGTAATGTCGGGTATTAGATTAAAGTTTAATCTTCGATGTGTAACTGCTTAAACAGGCTGTAGCGTAGATTATCCCAAGCTCTTAGATTACATATTGTTAAAAGCTTTCTAAAATACCTTGAGCAATAGATTTCCCTGCTTTTTCTAAAAAAGCACTGTCTTTTAGTTTTGCTAAATCTCCATAGTTAGTCATATACGCTACTTCAACAATAACTGATGGCATCTTTGTATGGTTTAACACATATAAATTATTTCTATTTATTATCCCTTTGTTATATGTTCCAGCTAAACTAGAAACAGTCTCTTGTAGCTTAGTCGCTAAGCTGTATGCAGAAATTCCGTTTTTTACAATTGTACTGGTAGGATATAAAACCTCTGTTCCATTTATGCTAGACTTATTCGGCATAGCATTATTATGCACACTCACAAATAAATCAGCATTTATGTTATTAGCCAAATTAGCTCTTGATGCAAGTGTAGTTGTAGCATCAGTTGTTCGTGTCATATATACTTTTACCCCTTGCTTTTCAAGTTCTTGTTGAACAACTTTAGCAATTGCTAAGTTGATATCTTTTTCATATATTCCTCCATATGTTGCTCCGACTTCTGTTCCCCCATGTCCGGCATCTATTACTATTTTCTTATTTAGAGCATTAGGATACTTTGTCCTTTTTGCATAACTTCTACTAACAGTATCCGCCCTTTGCTTTAACTCCTCATTATTTATTATAAAATTAACAATTCCACTATTCTCATGCCATTCAACTTCTGCGTCAACATAGTCCGAAATAAACCTTAGAGGAATCATAGTCGTATCATTTTTTAAAATTGCAGGAGCATCTAATTCATATAGCTCACCATTTATAGTTACCTTTGTAGAATCTATCGGCAAAATTAATTCACTATCTTTATTGGTAACTGTAACCACAAAACTTTCATCCCATTTTACATTACATCCAAAAATCTCTGCAATTACTCTTAACGGTACTAAAATTCTATCATTGACAACAACAGGATCTTCAGGCATATTAAAAGTTCCACAATTAAGTCTTACTTCCATCGCTGATGACATAGATAAAATCAGTCCAATAAAAACAAAAAAACATATACAGAATTTCTTCATATGTACTCCAACCCCTTATGAAAAGTTATTCTATATATGTTTTCTATTTTTTTAATTCATTGCCTTTATGTAAATCTTAGCAACACAGGAAAACTTAAGTATCTACTTAATTAAGTCTACCGCTTCAGTAACGGTAACCAACTTTTGCTCACCGGAAATCATATTTTTTAAAGTAACCATTCCCGACTTTCTCTCATCCTCACCTATAATCACAACAAAAGGAATTTTAAGCTTATCCGCATACTTCATTTTTGCTTTCATTTTCTTATCTTGCAAATAAACTTCAGCATTTATACCATTTTCTCTAAATAAAGTAGCCGTTTTTAAGCAGTCACTAATCTGATCGTCCATAGAAATAATCAACGCATCAGCGATAGAACTCTTATCACATTTTATTAAACCGGCTTCATTTAGTTGATAAAATAATCTTGTAAGACCTATTGAAATTCCCACACCCGGCAACTTCTTATTCGTATAATACTCAGCTAAATTATCATATCTTCCACCGGAACAAACACTACCTAAATTACGATAATCAGTTAAAAACGTTTCATATACAGTACCTGTATAATAATCAAGTCCTCTTGCAATTTTTAAATCTACTGTAAAATGAGTATCCGGAACATTCAATACTCTAATATACTTTACAACTTCTTTTAGTTCATTAAGTCCTTCTACAAAAAGTTCGTCATTTATGCCTAAATTATCTAGCGCAAGTAACTTTTCATCAGTTGTTCCTTCAATCAGTACAAAATCTTTTATTGTATTTATAGCTTCGTTACTTATATTAAGTTTTTCAAGCTCACTACATACAGCCTCTACTCCAATTTTATCCAATTTATCTATAATTCTCATAACATCCATAGATACATCAGATAATCCAAGATGTCTAAAAATACCGTTTAAAATTTTTCTGTTGTTTATACAAATAACGAAATCAGAAAATCCAAGTTCTCTAAATGTATTATAAATAACACTAGGCATCTCGGCGTCATTAATTACAGAAAGTTCGCCATCTCCTATAATATCAATATCGCATTGGTAGAATTCCCTAAAACGGCCCTTTTGAGGTCTCTCCCCTCTATATACCTTACCAATTTGGTATCTTCTAAACGGGAAACCAAGTTCGCCATAATGCTCAGCAACAAATTTAGCTAAAGGCACAGTCAAATCAAACCTCATAACTAAATCATTATCACCCTTAGAAAATTTATAAATTTGTTTTTCCGTCTCTCCGCCTGCTTTAGCAAGTAATACTTCTCCAAGTTCTAAAATAGGCGTATCAAGCGGTAAAAAGCCAAATTTTTCATATGACTTCTGAATTTTTTCTTTCATTTGATTAAATAAAATTTGCTCATTAGGAAGTAATTCCATAAATCCCGGCAAAGTTCTCGGTTCAACTCTTTTTACATCGCTCATAAAAAAACCTCCTTCGTAAAAAAT
>CAYZJZ010000069.1:0-6428 GCA_964478905.1 uncultured Eubacteriales bacterium | reverse complement strand
ATTAATTTCTAGATATAATCCATCAACGAAATGGAAAGCGTCTTCGCTCCGGCAGCTAAAGCCGCCTCATAAATCGTCTTTGAATTAGCTAAATTAGTCGCAGCTTCTGCATAATCAGCATCCTCATTTAAGCTTAGCGACTCAGTAATATTTGTCAAACTACTTTCCACTCTATTTTTTGTAAGCTCTAATCTATTCATCTTAGCTCCAACATCAGCCAAAGAATCTAAACATATCTGTAAATCATCTTCAATAGCTGCACCCGCTTTTTTTATAGCCGAACTATCTCCATTTTTCATAGCATCAAGCAAATTATCTATATTCGCTATTACTCCGGCTGTCTCTCCTTCTTCGCCCTTTCCACCAAAAACATCAGGGCCTAAAGTATTTATCTGAATAGAACTTCCAAAACCAATACTGTAATTTATAGCCTCTTTATTTACTCCCTCAGTAGTAACATCCATATTATACGTTCCATCATCGTTTAACAAAGTCTTCTCAGTTTCATAACCCGAAAAAATATATCTTCCATTATACTTTGTATTCGCTATACTTACAATTTCACTTCTTAGTTGCTTAATTTCAACAGCAATAGCCTCTCTCTCTTCGTCACCTCTCGTACCATTAGCCGCATCAACAGAAAGCTCGCTTATTCTTTGTAAAATATCGTTATAGCTATCTAGCGCCGACTCAGTAACCTTCATTAATTCGTTAGCATCCTCTATATTCTTCTCATTTTGCTCAAGTTGGGCAATCTTTGACTTATATCTTATAGACTTAGCAGCCGAAATAGGCGCATCAGAAGCGTATTGAAAAGACTTACCGGTTTGGATCTGAGTTTGATATTTATTTACATTTCCGGCAGTTATCCCTACATTTCTCACAAAATTTCTTATAACCATATTATTCGTTAAACGCATTTTTCTTCACCGTCCTTAAATCGTATTTACCAATGTTTCATATATCTCAGAAAACGTAGACATCACCTTTGCGGCAGCCTTATACATTTGCTGGTATCTTACTAAATTAGTCGCTTCCTCATCTAACGAAACTGAGGAATACGAATCTCTTTGATTTTCAAGTTGAATCATTATAGATGTATGAGACTTATTAAGTTTCTTAGAAACGTCAGCATCAACACCCAAATTAGTAATCATTCCGGATACATAATCTTCTAAATTAGAAGTACCAAATAAACTACTATTCTCCTTAAAATCAAGAAGGCTCTTTATAGACTCCGTATCATTATTATTTATTGGGCTGTCAAACGACTTAAATAAATTTCCTATATCATCTAAAGTTTCTTTAGAAAGCGAAATATTTCCAGCAGTTAATTCCTCATACCCATTTATTATATCGTCATTTGTTTTCCAACCATTAGCAAATTCTTTTGAATACCTTTCATTAGTGCAAAAAAATCTCATTCCGGCAGGCTCTGTCGCATCTTCCGCAGAATAAAAAGTATATCCGTCAGCATATCCCTTACTTACTTTTTCACCATTCACAATTCCTTCATTAAACGCTAAAGCAAAGTTTCTGGCAATGGTATTAAGTTCATCCATATAATGTGGGACTCCTTTTACCCAACCGGTTTCGTCGCTTCCATTACCATCTCTTAACTCAAGAGTAGATTTCAATTTTCCGGAAGTCAAAGTAAGAGTAGCACCATCTTTCCAGCCAACATCGTATAACCCCTCAACATCTGCTGAATTTAATTTATCTACACGCTTTGATAACTCAAGTTCTCTCGTATTACCATGGTCTATCATAACTGTCCCGGCAAATTTAACAGTTAATCTAACATCTTCACTTCCGTTTATAAGCTTTCCGCAATTCTTTTCCGTAACCTCAATGTCGCCATACTCAGCCAAACTATCTATAAGTAAATCCCTTTCATCCCTCAACAAACTGCTTTCTCTACCAAGCATTTCATTATTTCTTATTTTTACGTTTAAATCGGCAATTCTTTCCGCTAAATCATTTATAGTTTCAACTTCATCTTTTACATTATTATTTAGTTCAACTTGTAATTCCTCAAGTTGGGTAGATGTTTCATTAAAGTAATTGGTAAGTTGAACGCTTTTATTTTGGACTAAATATCTGTATGTAGTACTTGAAGGATTATTTGCAAAATCATTCATCGCAGAACTAAATTCATCTATCGCACCAACTAATCCTGAAATAGAAGACTCATTTATAATCTTCTCTAATTCAAGATAATAATCATTTTTTGTAGCCCATTCGCTTGAAATTGAGCTTTGATTCCACATCTTAGTATCCAAATACTCGTCTCTCATTCTCTCAGCGCTAACACAATCAGCGCCTAATCCAAAAATAGGTTCAGTAATACCAGTTGCATCTTGCCCGAAAGTTTTAAATTGAGCAACACGCCTTGTGTATCCTTTTGTTCCTACATTAGCAATATTTTGAGATGTAATATCCATTGCTTTTGTACTGGAATATAATGCTCTAAGCGATAAATTCAGCCCCGCAAAAGACCCTGTTTTCATTACCTTTCACTCCTTTATACGACCTTAAATATTTATAACCGTCTCTAACATTTCATCAACTATATTAATCATTTTAGAAGCAGCAGTATAACTATATTGGAATTTAATCATATTACTAAGTTCTTCGTCCATAGACACACCACTTACTGCATTTATTTTATCCTTTGCTGCATCAACAACATTTTGTTGAGTAGTCTCTCCCGTTATAGCAATATTCGCAGCTTGTGCAAAATTCAATATAAAATCTGCGTACTGCTCATCAACAGTAGAATAACTGTTACCATTATTAAAAACATCTGTGTTAGTTAAATCAACTAACATTCTTCCAATTTGGAAATCTCCTGTATCTCCGGATAAAGATAAAGGCATATTATTTAAATCGGAAAACATTGGATTAATCTTAATGTTTCCCATTTGTAAAGGAAGATTTTCATCAATTTTTAAGAATAAATCTAAATTATATGTAGTAGCTTCTCCAGTTTTTTCATCAATTACATCATTTCCATACTCATCCTTAACCTTATCTCCGTGTCTATTTCCATATGTATTCGCACCTTGACGGAATATAGCATTTATTTCGTTAGTCAGTCCGTTTAATATTTGATTAAGTCCGGCACGAAAAGCAGGTATTCCATCTGTACTTTCAGTAGCATTAAGCCTCGAATTAAAATCTCTGGATAATGAAAGTCCTAATCCCTCAGCTCCGTCCTTGCTTTCAAAGTCTTCAATATTTAATACATTTCCTCCGGTTTCTTGAGCTAATTTCATCCAATTTTTAGAACTAGCTTCATTCGTTACAGTAATTAATCTCATATCTATCTTATTAAGTACTGAAGCAGTATGCTCAATATCTGTACCCGGATCAACTTTTTGGTCAGTAAATACCAACATATATTTATTACTATCTTCTCTATATTTTATAAAAGTATCATATTTATCAATATTATCTAATACTCTAGACGAATTAGAACCCATTAACTTATTTATTTCGTCTAATTTATTTCCCGGAACATTTACCATATTATCATCAATATAGTCCTTTAATCCGTCAATACTAAGCATAGTTCCATTTAAATAATCTTGTACTTCAATGGCTAAAGTTTCTTTCCCTTGAACTTCTCTTACATACATCTGGAAGCCTATAACAGAATCTCCACCGGTTAACTCATATGCTTCAATTTGAGATAGCATATCCTCATCTCCGGCAAATTTTTCTTTTAATAAATCTAAAGTAACACCTTTGTCTTCCATATATTCTTTTACAACTTGTACCGGACTTGCTGTACCATTTAGAGAATCTATAAAATCAGTAAAAGATTTATTATCTCCGGTATAACTGTCTAAAATTTCAGACATCTTAGATCCATATAAATAATCTGTGTATAACTTCATTGTATTTCCGTCAATTTTATCTCCGTTATTCGTATAAAATTGATAATTAGAGCCTTGCCTATTTAGAGTTGATATCATTGTAGTTATATTATTTCTCATACTCTCTATGTTAGATAACGATAAATCTTTATCTATGCTAACTACTATATCCATTTTTTCCTTAGGACTACCATTTGTAGAAGAAGCGTAGTTTCCAACAACGTTTTCTCCACGCATATCCAAAACTCCCTTTAGAATACCGGAATTAACCTCTACCGATTGGCCTGTTTTTTCCCAAATCGGATTACTAAAAGTACTTTTTTCTATATTTTGAGCCGTAGATAGCCTGTTTACATCAGTTCCTACAACCAAATGTCCATTTCCGCATCTTATATTAACCGCCGTATTAGAAAAATCCTCAACTTGGATATCTATTAATTCAGCCAATTCGGCAATTATGCTCTCTCGACTATCTCTTAGTCCGCAACACATAACTCCACCAGCTTCTCCACTGGTTATTTTATCATTTAACTCAGCAATTTGCTTTGAGTAATCATTTATCTTATCAACAACATTATCAACTTCAATATTTAACTCATTTTGCATTTTTATAAGCTGTTCTTCTATGTTGTTAAACTCGCTAACCAAAGCTACCGCGTTTTCTCTTAAATATCCACCGGCAACAGATGTAGTATATTCTTTTGAAAGTTCATTAAAAGACTCCCATAAGTTGCTTAACGTATCTTGCATAGAAGAACCGTCAGAACCAATTATAGATTGCATACTGTTATAAACTTGGGCTTCCATTTGGTATTCACCCAAAGCAGGCAACTCATTTCTATAATTAATTTCTAAAAATTCCATCCTTATTTGTTTTACTTGGCTCGCATCTACTCCAAGTCCAATACCGAAATTACCTCTTGAAGTATTTTGTAACTCACTTTGCACCAAGCGTTGTCTATGATAACCTTCAGTATTAACGTTAGATAAGTTATTACTTGTAACATATAAATTTTGTTCTGCTACTCTAAGTCCGCTAATAGCTCTGCTAAATGCTATCATTATTCTTTCAACCCCTTTTTTAAACGACCTTTTACTTTCTTACATACTTCCCAAATCACTTAATTAAACTTCTTACAACGATATATCTAAAAATTTCTTTGCTTCATTTTTATTAGCCACGCCATACTTCCCGTAAGTAAGCGGCTCGCTACCAGTTCCGGTAATAAGTCCAACAGAGAAATTAATATAATCAAGTGAATTCTTAATTAATTTTTCATTCAACTTATTCTTTTCATCTATCTTTTTAGTAATGTCTAAAATATTTCCTCTAAGTTCCATTAACTCAGATTTATTTTCAGGAAAATATTCACATATCTCAGGGATCTTCGGTATTCCTTCAATTCCCTTTGACTTTCCAAATTCTTTTACTATGGAAATTCTACGTTTTTCAAGGACAATAAACTTTCCGATAAGTTCTTCTTCAAGAGAAACTAACTCTTTTAACTCATCTACTTTATCCTTCACAACAATATCGGTTTTCTTTTCAGAAATCTTAAGTATTTCTTGATAAATTTCATATTGTTTTTTTAAAATTTCAATCATTTCTTCCATAGCTCATCTCTCCTTTTTTTATTTCACATTACCATCTCTCAACTCTTCCGCAAAAACTACATTTCATCTCAATAAATCCGTCTTGCTCTTTCATTTTTTCCCTTTCATCTTCAGAAATAGTTTTTAACGCTTGTTCCATTCTTTCTCTTGAACAGTCACAAGAAAACTTAGGAACCATTTCTTCTAAAACGGTAATCTTATCATCTCCCAAAACTGCCATTAATATTTCTTCTAATGCAAAACCTTTTTTGATTAATTCTTCCGTCGGAAGCATATGACTAATTCTTCCTTCAATCATATCAATAATCGCAGAATCAGTTCCTGGCATAAGTTGTACTAAATATCCTCCGGCTGAACTTATTTTTGCATCCTTCGTAACAGAAAGTCCGACCTCAATAGCTGTCGGTATTTGTTCAGAAGTAAGATAATAATCAGCAAGTTCCGTTCCAATTTCTCCGGTAGAAATCTCTATACTTCCGGACTCAGGTTGCTTTAGTCCAATATCTTTTACAACTGTAAGTAACCCGTTTTTACCAACAGCGCTACCTACATCTAGTTTTCCATTTTTAGTTAAAGGTAAATCTACAACAGGATTTTGAACATATCCTTTTACAATAGCATTTCTATTTGCACAAACAACTGCATTCCCCAAAGGGCCATCTCCCTTTAATATAAGAGTTAATTTATCATCTTCATTTTTCAACATTGATCCCATTATCGCCCCTCCGGTCAATAATCTACCCAACGCAGCAGTAGAAACCGGCGATAATCCGTGTATATCAAGGGCTTTTTGAACTAAATCAGTTGCTGATACAGCAACTAATCTTACTTGTCCATCAAAAGCAAAACCTCTTATTAATCTATCCATAAAACATTCCTCCGTTCTTTACATTAGGTATTCTACCAAAAAAAAGGCTTTTTGTATACATTTAT
>CAYZJZ010000068.1:0-6485 GCA_964478905.1 uncultured Eubacteriales bacterium | reverse complement strand
AGTGAGGTATGTTTTATGATAGAACTAACTAAGTTGAATAATAAAAAGTTTATTATTAATGCTGATTTAATTGAGTATGTTGAGGCTTCGCCTGATACTACTATTTCCCTTACCACTGGAAATGTTTTTGTTGTTCGTGAAAGTGTTGACGAACTCATTGAAAAAGTTATAAAGTTTAGACAGAAATCTAATTCTTTTTTATCTCCCGGAAAAGTCTAAGTTAAAAGTGAATGATTTTAATTTATAAATAAACTTTCTATAATTAATTTTTGTATTTATACTTTTTTACAAATGAAGAAGGAGGAAATTGATAATGGGTAAAAAAGCTGTTTTATTTATTGGTATTGGTATTGTTTTAGGTATTGGAGGAGCTCTTGCCGGTGTGTTTTTTATGCTAAATCAAGGTAATCCCGCAAATGAGAATAAAGAGTTTAAGGTTGAAGAATTCGACTTGAAAAACGGGAAAAGCCTTACTTTAGAAAAAGTTCAAATTCCGCTCGCTCAAACCGGTTCAAAAACACAATTTTTACAAGCTGACTTTACTATTGTTTTCAAAGATGAAGATGCTTTAACACAAGCTGAAGGTATGAAAGAGTACATAAAAGATGCTATTATGAGTGTGTTTGAGGTTAAGACTTCTGAGGAATTAAAACAACCTGGAGCTAGAAACAATATGAAAGAACCTGTTCTAGAAGCAGTGCGTGAGCTTTACAACGACGAAGCTGATCGTGAAAAAATCGTTGCTGTAATGATTCCTACGTTTATTGTGACTTAAAATTTTATCTTATTTAACAAAGGAGAAGACTAGTATGGTAGTTACAAAATATGACTTTTCTAAGCCTAGTAAATTTGCTAAAAATCATATCGCCGGTTTTAGAAACATATATGAATATTTTTGTAAGACATCTTCGATTATATTAGAAACGCTTATGCGTAGTGAAGTTATTATTGAAATCCAAAATATAAGAGAAATGCCATATGAAGGATATATTAAAACATTAAAAGACCCGGTAGCAATTGGTGTAATTCGTGCTCAAGAGCTACAAGGCGATATACTAATGGAATTTCCGCCAAACATAGCCCTAGAAATTATTGATAAAACTTTAGGCGGAAATGTTGAAGCTTTTTCTATGGAAAGAAACCTTACTGAAATTGAGGCTGCTATTATTTATAACTTAATGAAAAACTTGATGAATCCTCTAAAAGAAGCTTGGGGACAAGCATATAACATAACCCCTATCGTTGAAAAACTCTTTACTACTACAAAGCTTATTAATATGACCAGACTTAATGATACAATTATTATGGTTGAAATTAATGTTGTAGTTGGTAAAGCTAAGGGATGTATGAAGTTTTGTATTCCTTATGAGACTATCAAACATATTGTTAACAAAATTGATATTAAATCTTGGCTATTTACTGATGTTGAGCCTAATTCTCCGGAAAAAATCCAAAAGATTGAGCAAAAAGTTGAATTGTCTAAAGTTGACATTCACGCAGTTTTAGGTGAAACCAAATTACAGTTAAAAGACATTAAAGAATTACAAGTGGGTGATGTAATTACTCTCGATACTAATATAAAGTCTGAACTTGGACTTTATATTGATGGGGTGGAAAGATATAAAGCTCGCCCCGGTACAAAAAATAAAAAATTGGCTGTAAAAATTACTGAAACTATAAAAAAAGAGGACTAAAGTCAACAACATCAAAGAAATCTTTTTTGTTTTCTGTCGCTCGTTCGAGCTAATAATTAAAATTTTTACGCGAATTTTATTCGCTAAATTTTAATTATATAAAGTTGAGTTGCAGATTAAAATTATTTATTCCTAGCTCGAACTTTCCTAGAAAATAAAAAAGTTGAACGAATAAAGGAGGATTTTACGGATGTTAGACAATGAAGAAGTAAAAGATTTATTGAAAAAGAGTTCTGAGTTTGAACAAACAACTGAAATGCTTTCGGAAGATGATAAAGAAATTGTTATTGAGTTATTTAAAAAACCATTTGAAGCGCTTGCGAAATCAATTAGCAAAATTTTAGCAAAAGAAACTGCTATTAGCGAAATTTCTGCTGATATTGCCAATGCCGGATTATTAAAAGAAACTTTAGGCGAGGATTATTATTTAGCTGATGCTATGTATAAATCCGGGATTTCTACTTTTGCTTTTGAAAATTCAGCCGTAAAAAAAATGGCTAGTATCTTGCTTGAAACTATTTATGAAGAAGGTGAGCTTACAGGAACAGAAATTAATTCTTTCAAAGAAATTTTTTCTCAAATGCTTTCCGGATTAGGCAATTCTTTATCCGGCGAGGTAGATGCGACTGTTGAGCTTTCCGAAACTGATGAAGCAAGTAAAATAACCGAACTTTCTGAAAATGTTCTTCAGTTTTCTGTTGGACTTACTGTAAATGAAGATATAAATACTACATTTTATTACTACATATCTTATGATGTACTAAATACCCTTTTGAAAGTAATGAGAAGTAAGATTAAAGACGAACCGGTAAAAGAAAAACATACAAAAGAAACTTCTCATAAGGTTGAGGAAGAACTTGAAGAAAGTACTGCTACTATCTCCCCTATTCAATTTGAGGAATTAACTGAGGATTTAATTGCAGACGAAAAAGAAAATATGAATTTATTAATGGATCTCCAACTTCAAGTTAGCGTTGAACTTGGCAAAGTAAAAAAGCCTATTAAAGATATCTTGCAATTTACACAAGGTACTATTGTAGAGCTTGATAGACTTGCCGGAGATAATGTAGATGTTTTAGTTAGCGGAAAAATTATTGCTAAAGGCGAGGTTGTTGTTGTTGACCAAAACTTTGGTGTGCGTATTACAAAAATTGTATTGCCTGAAAAAAGAGTTTAATTTTTAGTGTAATTCTCGGAAGGAGTCACTTATGGGTGCACAAATTGTTAGTTTACTTACTATATTAATAGCGTTGGGAAGTGTTTGTTTCTTGGCTTTTATTACTACAAAATTTGTTGGAAAAAAGTCAGGCGGATTAGTAAAAAGCAAACATATGAAAGTAATTGATTCCCTGTCTATGGGATTTGATAAAACTTTATATTTAATTCAAATTGGGAAACAATATGTGCTTATGTGTTCATCTGTTAAGGGATTTGATTTTATTTGTAATGTTGACGAATCTATGGTAGATATAAATTCTACTAATACAGAGCCTGCTAAAAAAGGTAATTTCGGAAAGTACTTCGACTTTTTTAAAGTAAGCGAAAATAATTCTTCTAATGAAGAACGTACAATAAATAATAATTTGCAAAGATTAAGAGATGCGTTTAATAAGGACAATCAAAATCGACAATAAACATAGTTTACCGCTAAGTATTGTCCGAATTAAAAGGTAAAAGAAAGGATTAGAATACAAATGATTAAGAAAATAAAAGTTATATCAATTATTTTAATAATGTCCTTTTTATTTTGCTCTGCGTCTTTTGCGACAGGGAATCTTACTCTCCCTACTGTTACTATTGGTATAGATAATGCTACTGAACCTCAAGAGACAGTAAATACAATTCAAATTATATTGTTACTTACTGTTTTAGCATTAGCTCCATCAATTTTAATTTTAATGACGTCTTTTACGCGAATTATAATTGTGCTATCATTTTTGCGTAGTGCGATGGGGACTTCTCAAATGCCTCCAAATCAAGTATTGGTAGGCTTAGCGTTATTTTTGACTTTCTTTATTATGAGTCCTACGTTTGCAAGAATTAATGATGAAGCTTTACAACCTTATTTAGCTAATGAAATATCTCAACAAGAAGCTTTTGATAAGGCTGTTACCCCGCTTAAAACCTTTATGCTAAGCCAAATTAGAGGCGAAAAAGATTTAGCCTTATTTTTAGAGCTTTCAGGTGAACAAGCTCCGGAAAATTTAGAAGATTTATCTCTCACAATAATAATTCCGGCATTTACAATAAGCGAGTTAAAAGTTGCTTTCCAATTAGGATTTATTGTGTATATTCCTTTCTTAATCATAGATATGGTTGTTGCAAGTACCCTTATGTCAATGGGTATGATGATGTTACCTCCGTCAATGATTTCATTACCATTTAAGTTACTTATATTTATTTTAGTTGACGGTTGGAACTTACTTATAAGCTCAGTTGTATCGGGATTTGTCCGATGAAGTGATTTTGAGAAAAAGTTTGGGAGGCGAAAAATATGAATACAGATGCGATTATGGATGTTGCTATCCGTTCAATGAGTGTAGCTATAACCCTTGCCGCTCCTATTCTTTTGGTTAGTATTGTTGTAGGACTTGCAGTTAGCATTTTCCAAGCTACTACCCATATTCAGGAACAAACATTAACGTTCGTTCCTAAAGTTTTGTCTATTGTAGGTGTGCTACTATTACTTGGGTCTTGGATGCTTTCTGTTATGTCTAATTTTATTACAGAATTATTTACTAATATGAATACGATGTTTTTGTAAACTATATTAAAAATCTTTTTAATCAAAGTAGGTGAAAATATATATGCCGGATTTCAATACGTTTGTTCAGAATTTTGATGCTATTCTCTTAGTTTTAGTAAGAATGACCGGCTTATTTATTCTATCACCTGTTTTCGGTAGGCAAAATATGCCGGTTATCTTAAAGATCGGATTTGCCTTTTTTTTAACTCTAATTTATGTAACTGCTACTAATAATCTTGCAATTGATTACCAAGATAGTATCGTCTTGTATACAATTTTTATCGCCAAAGAACTTGCAATTGGTATAATAATGGGATATGTTACTTATATAGTAATGTCCGGTATTTACTTAGCCGGTCAGATAATAGACTCGCAAGTTGGTTTTGGCTTTGCGAACGTATTAGACCCTATAACTAATATCCAAGTACCGCTTACATCAAACTTTTATTATACATATATAATACTTGTATTTCTTATAATAAATGGCCACCATATGCTTATACGAGCTCTTTTTTATAGTTTTGAGGTAATACCTGCAGGTAAGCTTACATTTAGTTCTAACGTTATTTATGAGCTTACACAGATAATGGCTAATATGTTTGAAATCGGTTTGAAAATTTCTGCTCCGATTATAGCGGCAGTTTTTATCGTAGATGTTGTTTTGGGAATTCTTTCAAAAACCATACCTGAAATGAATGTATTTATGTTAGGTATGCCAATTAAAATATTTATAGGACTTATAATTATAACTATTACGTTATCCGGTGCCCCGACAATTGCTGAAGGGCTTACTGTGATAATGGAAGAAAAAATATTGGTATTTTTTAATGCAATGAGTAGCTAAAAAAGGAGGTATAAATTAATATGGAATTAGAAGAAAAAGAACAATTTAATATTAATTTATACTTGCGTATTCCTATCCAGTTCTTTGCTGACAGCGACGATAAAACTGAAGAACCTACTGCAAAACGTAAACAAGATGCGAGAAAAAAAGGTCAAGTTCCCAAAAGTACAGAATTAAATTCTGCTGTTGTGCTTTTGGCTGTTTTTATATGTTTAAAAAACTTTGGATTAAGCCTTTATTCTAAAATGTTTGAACTAATGAACCTTACTTTTGAAGTATATATGGTAAAAGAGGATTTATTTACAATTAGCGGAATTATGGCCCTAGCTACCGAACTTGCAGTACGTTTTTTCGCAGCTATGCTCCCTATTTTTGCTTTCGCGATGTTGGTCGGAGTAATTTCAAATTTAATGCAAACCGGTTTGATTTTTACAACTGAATCAATTAAACCGAAGTTTAGCAATATTAATCCAATTAATGGACTTAAGCAAACTTTTTCGCTAAAAAATACCGCCGAATTTTTTATAAAAACAATATTGAAAGTGGCTGTTGTAGGGTTTATTGCGTATTCAACCATAAAAGACAATTATGTTGCAATAATAAATACATTAAATTTAAATGCAAGCTCAATTGCCCAATACATAATGGGAACAATCATAGATTTAGGTATAAAAATATCTGCTTGGCTTGTAGCAGTTGCAGCAGTTGACGTTTTTGTTCAATTTAGAAAGCACAAAAAAGAATTAAGAATGACAAAGCAAGAAATTAAAGAAGAATTCAAGCAAACTGAAGGAAATCCTCAGATAAAAAGTAAAATTAAGCAAAAGCAAAGACAAATGTCGGTAAATAGAATGATGCAACAAATTCCAAAAGCTGACGTTGTCATCACAAACCCTACCCATTTTGCTGTTGCTATTAAGTATAGTCCTGAGGAAAGTGATGCGCCAATAGTAATCGCTAAAGGTCAAGACTATATAGCTTTAAGAATTAAAGAAATTGCGAAAGAAAATAAAGTTGAAATAGTTGAAAACAAAGCACTGGCAAGAACGCTTTATGCTGCCGTCGAAATCGGCGAACCGATACCAGAAGAATTATATCAAGCAGTCGCAGAGATACTTGCATACGTATACTCTATAAAAGCCGGGTAATGAGTACGTAGAAAAATTTGTGTAAATTAATAAAAAGAAATCCTTTCTATGGT
>CAYZJZ010000067.1:0-6486 GCA_964478905.1 uncultured Eubacteriales bacterium | reverse complement strand
CCATATGCCCACGCATAAAGCCTTAGCCTTTTACTCACTATTTTCTTCTATAACTGGATTACCCCTCTTTTTTTACCATTTCAAAATCGACAAAACCGCCTAATTTAGTCATTTCTTCAACTTTAACTTTTGGTAAAAACATAGGGTAACCTCCTTTTCTAAATCATTCAAAGAGCTTATCGTCAAAAAGAAGTTCTAACTTAACAAGGTCTTGAAAAAAATATCCGTCACTTTATATCTTTAGCTCTCCAAAATTCGGAATAAAACTCTCCTCAGTAGTTCCACCTTCTTGAATAAAAGCATTCTCAATTCCAATCTTCAAAGCAAAATCTATAACCTCATCGTACTCAGCATCAGTAATCCTTCTATTTATTTCTGGAAACTTCTCAACAGTTTTAAGTGGCGTATATTGATTCATAATACTTATAAAAATTTTATCTCTAAAAAGCTCATAAACATACTCAATAACATTTTTTGAGTCATCTGTACACCCCGGCAAAATCAAATGCCTCAAAACCATCCCACGCTTAATCATTCCATTCTCATCAAGCATAAACTCGCCAACTTGATTAAACATCTCGCGAACAACATTAGACGCATTTTCAAAATAATCCGTAACACCGGAATACTTTTTCGCCAAATCATTAGAAAAATACTTAAAATCAGGCAAATATACATCAACATATCCATTTAGCATCTTTATAGTTTCAACACTTTCATAACTACTCGTATTATAGACAATAGGAATACTTAAGCCTCTATCCTTAGCAAATTTTATCGCCTCAATAATCTGAGGCACAAAATGAGTCGGAGTAACCAAATTTATATTATGAGCTTTTCTCTCTTGAAGTCTTAAAAATATATTGCTAAGCTCCTCCACACTAACCTCTTTACCATAATTCTCATGACTTAGTTGATAATTTTGGCAAAATACACACTTTAACGAGCAACCAGTAAAAAACACTGTACCGGAGCCATTTTCCCCCGAAATACAAGGTTCTTCCCACTGATGCAAATCAGCACGAGCAATTTTCACTTTATTGCTCTCTCCACAAAAGCCAACCTGTGTTTCCCTATTCACATTACAATGCCTTGGGCATAAACTACAACTCATAAACTAAACACCCCTGTAAAAATGACCGGACGTATAACCATTTGTACTAACCTTATCTCTGTTCTTTAACGCCGTTAAAATTCTTCTTCTCTCGTCTGTACTCTCGTCAAAGAAATAGGCCCTAAAATAATCAGCTCTACCATTAAAAACTTCTACAACCTCAGGCGCAAATAAAATTTTTCCATTCAGTAATGTAGACCTACAAGCCTTTCTCTCGGTAATAATAGGAAATCTCTCACCCGTTCTATCCTCTAAATAATATTGACCGCTCTGACACAAATTACAATTTATATGCCCCTTAACCTCAGACCCTATCGGACAATGTTCACTAACCATAAGCGGTAACCTTCCGTAAACAGTTATTTCTACCTCTAAATCAGTATTAACCTGCTTCATTTCCTCCAAATTAAGCTCAAAAGATAAATTAACTCCCTTTGCTCCAAGCTCCTCAAGTAAACTTGCTGAATAAGAATTAAAAACATTTAACGAAAAATCACAATAAACATTCTTAACTTCTTTACAGAGCTCAAAATGTTCCAAATTACCGATAAGCACACTTTCAAGCTTTGAAAAATCATACTCATTTCCTCGAGTTACAGTCCCCAAATAAGGCACAATCTCTTTATCTCTTAATCTATCTTTAATCTCATTATTTATCTCATTAATAGGCACATAAATTCTATCCGCCAATTCAAGTCCATCTAAATTCTTCGTATTGTATAAATAAACAGACAACTTAGGGCTAACGTTTTTATTTACCGGCTTAATTTCACAAAAATCCTTTTTAACGCTTCTATCTTTAACTTCGCATCTTTTATTATAAAGTTTCTCAGCAACTTCCCTTCTTAACTCATTTAGCACAGAAACAGGTACAATCACATTCCCACTAATATCAGTTTTAAGATTTCTAAGCGAAAAAGGAGTATCGCCCAATTTACTCAAACTTGACATTGCAAACTCGTATGTAAGCGGTTTATTTATAGCTTCTTGCGGAATATATTCGCTTTTTGCAAAAAACACATTTCCATCATCGTCCGACACACTTAACTTAACACATTCATTAACCTTAGTAAAAAGCTCCATATCAACCGGCACTTTCCTATGAAACTTGCCGTCTATCGCTTTTCTTAGAGATAAATTCAAATTCTTATCAGAAATCTTATAAACCTTATCTCCTTTATTAATAATACCTGCAATATCTCCAATACTAACAATTTCAAGAGCCTCAGCACTCTTTACTTGCTTTTTATCCTTCTCAATATATGTAACAATATTACCCGGTAAATTTTCGTTTACTATCTCAATGCCGTCTCCCATATTCAAACTCTCATCAAGTTTAACCTTCACAAGCTTTCTCTTTCTATCATAATCTATTACCTTACCCAAGTATCTTCCCCAATGCTTCGGGCGTTCACGACAAATAAGCTCTTTACCAAGCTTTCCATGATAATACCCCTTAGAAAATCCACCACGATTAAAAACTTGTTCAAGCTTCTTTATATCTTCTAAATCTACCGAAAACTTATCTTCTTCGCCATTTTCAATAAGTTCATACGCTAAATCAATATATTTTCTATATATACTTGTAACACAAGCAACATATTCAGGCGACTTTAATCTTCCCTCTATCTTAAGCGAAGAAACTCCCGCCTTAATAAGTCTTACCAAATCATATATACCGCATAAATCCTTAGGACTCATACAATAATTTTTAAGAATTCTCTCATTTTCCTTAAAAATTGTATATTGTAGTCTACAAGGTTGAGCACATTTTCCTCTATTTCCGCTCCGTTCGCCAACTAAACTACTAAGTCGACATTGACCTGAATAACATACACACAAAGCACCATGCACAAAAACTTCAATTTCAGTCTTTGTATTCTTACAAATATCTTCAATTTCATCCAAAGACAACTCCCTAGATAAAACTACTCTTTCAAAATTTAAACCGCTAACAACTTTAACGCCTTCTAAGCTATATATAGTTCCTTGAGTACTAAAATGAATAACAATATCCGGCATAACTTCCTTTAGCAATTTTATAACGCCTAAATCTTGTACAATAAAAGCATCAACTCCGCTTTTATACGCTTTTTGGGCAAACTCAACAACATCTGAAATCTCTCTGTCGTGAATTAAAGTATTTAATGTAAGATGTATTTTTACCCCCCTTGCATGAGCATATTTTATAACTTCTTTTAATTCTTCATCAGAAAAATTATTAGCAGAATTTCTAGCATTAAAAGCAGTACCGCCAAGATAAACCGCATCAGCACCACTTTCAACTGCAGCTATAAATTGCTCATATCCTCCAACAGGAGCTAAAAGTTCAATTTTCTTCAATTTAACATCACCTTTTTAAACTTCAGTATTCATAATCTCATTAAACAAATTCCAAAGCACTTCAACAGAAAAAACTTCCGTTTTGCTTATCCTATGCTGGCTCGCCAACTCATCAGTATAGTCTTTTAATTTATATGTCGTATAATATCCGTCTGTATAATGAGTAACCAAAGGAATTAACGAATAATCTTTAACTTCTACCTTTCCATCACTATTTCTCTCTAAAGTTATATCAGCCATACCTCCAAGCAATGTTGGGATTTTACGTTGATTGGAAATAAAATTACCTAAAGAATAATATACCAATCCTGTATTTCCTTTTTCAGTAGTAACCATCTTATACGGTTCTAAAACATGAGGATGAGCACAAATTACAATATCCGCGCCATTATCTATACACATATCAACATACTTTTTATGGTACTTTGTAGGCTTATATACATACTCAGTACCAATATGCAAAATAGCAATCATCACATCGCTATTCTCTTTAGCAATTTTTACATTTTCACTAAGCTCAGTACCATCTCCCAACAAGTCTATCATATATCCCTTATCTTTCGGCAAGTTGAGTCCATTTAATCCGTAAGTATAATTAACGAAAGAAAGCTTAATGTTGTTCTTCTCAAAATATGAAATTTTACTGTCGTCTTCACTACTGTGAATTCCCAAAACATCTATACCCGGATAATTGTTTTCCCAAAACTCAAGCGTATCAGTTATACCGGATGTCCCCTTATCCAGTGTATGGTTTGTCGCATGTGCAACAACATCAAATCCAGCTTTAGCGATGCTGTCTCCAACTTGAGTAGGGCTTCCAAACGTCGGATATGAGCTATATCTATTAGGGTTATTAACAAAAATAGTCTCCTGATTAATAATCGCAACATCTGCCGACTCAATATCAGATTTTACATGTTCAAAAAGCATATCAAAGTCATATCCATCATCAGTTTTCGCCGCAAAATAAATAGTATTATGAATTAAATCATCGCCAACCATTTTTATATTAAGGCTGTCCGGTTTTTCCTCAATAATTTCAGACTCTTTTGCTATAACCTCTTTGTCAAAAATCCCGGAAAACTTATAGACTGCAATAGCCATTAATATAATTAATAAAACTCCACCACATATTATAGCTATTCTTTTTTTATTCATAACTCCACACCTCACAGCATTTCGACATCTATATCGTCAAAATCCATAACAATTTCTTTATCAATGAAATCATCACTAATTACTTCTACTTTAACACCTGTTTGCAAAAATTCGTAAAGATCAAGTTTCATACCCCCAAAAAACAAAATACCATCTTTAATTTTAGCAAACTCACTATATCCCGGCAAAGTCTTGCACATATCAATTTTATCACTAAGTCCAAGTTCATTATTAACCCTATTGCTCTTTGCAAAATAAGTAACCATAACATTTTTAATTATACCTGAACGATATTTTATATAAGATGCAACTTTATTCTCCGGAATAGAAAAGCATTTTCCATGCCAAAAAATTTTCCTTTGTGTATCAAAATGATTAAAATAATCAAAAAAATACTGAGAAAATAACGCAATTAGTTCTTGAGAATGAGTTGTTTTATCATTCGGCTCCAAATCGCAAATTACCATATTCGGATCAGGAATAATAAAACTAATTTCATCTGAACCGAAAATAGCATAACAATGGTATTTTTCAGTAAAAAATCTCGCCGTTTTCTCTAAAGAATTAAAAAAACTCCCATTGTAATTATCCATTAAATTAATATCTTTGTTTTTAGTAATCTGTTTACCATCAAATCTAAATACTAACGGAGATTTAGTACTTATCCGCATATTATATTTCTTTTGTAACTGAAAAAAATAGCTATTCCACATACTTAGTACCCCTTTACAAAAAACACGTAAAGCAAAAGGGTATCCTATAAAAAGGATACCTTTTTACTTATGTATGTGATAAACCGAAAAAATCGGGTCTACAATATAATTCGTGGATTTGTTCCAATACACAAAATCACATACACATACATTTTAACAAAATAATCTATTATTTTCAAGAGTCGAGCTTAAGCCATCTTCTAATTACTCTTGATCCCAGTTTGTCCAAACATTTTGGACATCATCATTATCTTCTAACGCATCAATTAATCGTTCAAGTTTTACTGCTTGTTCTTCTGTAACAGCAACATAATTTTGAGGAACATATTTAATCTCAGCCTCTAAGAATTCCAACTTTTGAGCTTCTAATTTCTCTCTAACAGTAGAGAAGCTCTCAGGAGAAGTCAAAATTTCATAACATTCATCATCAGCAGAAAAATCATCAGCTCCAGCATCTAGCGCCATCATCATCAAGTCATCTTCAACCAAAGACTCGTTTTTTTCAATTACAATAACACCTTTTTTATCAAACATATAGCTAACAGAACCACTTTGACCTAAGTTTCCACCATGTTTATCAAATAAATGACGCATATCTCCAGCTGTTCTATTTCTATTATCTGTTAAAGCTTCAACAATAACAGCCACACCGGCAGTACCATACCCTTCGTACATTAAAGACTCATAATTAGTAGAATCTCCGTCTCCGGCAGCCTTCTTAATACTTCTTTCAATATTATCATTAGGAATATTCGCAGCCTTAGCCTTAGCTATAATATCTCTTAACTTAGCATTCGCATCCGGATTAGCTCCTCCAGCCTTAACAGCCACCGCAATTTCTCTACCGATTTTAGTAAAAATCTTACCTCTAGCAGAATCCGCTTTTTCCTTTTTATTCTTAATATTCGCCCATTTACTATGTCCTGACATAAAAATACCCCTTTCAAAATCTATTAAACGAAAGAATTATACACCATATTTATATATTTGTCAAAATTTTTATACCCTTTAGAGCAAATTTCATTTATTATGCCAAAAGCACAACTGTCATACCAAGTCTTAATATCATCTTCAGATAATCTTTCTGTTTCCTTGCTTTCTTTTTCGGAAGTTTGACACTTGTGAATAAAAATAATTCTTGAAAGCATGATTACTGCT
>CAYZJZ010000066.1:0-6584 GCA_964478905.1 uncultured Eubacteriales bacterium | reverse complement strand
TGTTGCTGTTGAATGGGGTGGATGCGAATTGTAATTTATCCTTGTGATTTATTAAGTAAGGGAGCTATAAAATACTCATAAAATTTATAACGTGTTGTACTGTACCTCGTTTAACAAAAATATTTTTTGTGGGAACTGTAGAGTTAAATTAAAGTACGGAACGGAGCTTACGCTCACATCCTGTACATCTTTAAAATTTGATTTACATAGAGGGACAAAAAAGCAATTTTTGTTTCGCTTGGTACAGTACAACACGTTAGTTAAATGATAAACGATTTTTTTGCAGTCCCTTCGTATAGCGTTTATCTTCTTTTGAGAAAGATAAGGTATATACCTAGGGAAAATATACCATAAGAAGTAAAATCAGTAAGTCGGACTTTGTCAAATAGAAAAATTTTTACCGAATTTTGTATTTAAAATTAAAAATAATTTACATAATTAAAAAATGTTAACCAAAAGCTCTTCCATTTTTATGAAATATATGTTAAAATATACGTATACTTTTGAAAAAAATAGTAGATTTACAATCGCATAACTGACATACGGTGCATATAATATGATATGTTAAGTTACTTGAGAGGAGAGATTTGAGTTGACTAATTTACTAATGGAAAATAACAAGGTGTTATTATTAGGGAAAGTAGTAGAAGAACCTAAGCTTAGTCACGAAGTGTATGGAGAAAAATTTTATGAATTTAGCTTGGAGGTAAAAAGGCTAAGCGGAAGCGTAGATGTCATTCCGGTAATTTTTTCAGAAAGGCTTTTGATGCTAGATAGTCTAATTAATGGCACTATTGTAAAATTAAATGGTCAATTTAGATCATATAATAATCCGGAAGGCGGAAAGAGTAAGCTTGTGCTTATGGTTTTTGCGAGAGAAATTTTAATTACAGATGTGGCAGAGGAAGAGGATAAGAACGATATATATTTAGAAGGGTTTGTTTGTAAGAAACCGAATTATCGTCAAACTCCTTTTGGTAGGGAAATAAGTGATTTATTGGTTGCTGTTAATCGTGCATATAATAAGTCTGATTATATTCCTTGTATCGCTTGGGGAAGAAATGCTAAGTATTGTGAAAGCTTTAGCGTTGGCGAAAAAATTAGAGTTTACGGTAGAGTTCAAAGTAGGGAATACGAAAAGAAAGATGAAGCCGGAAATGCTGTTAAGAAAGTGGCATATGAGATTTCTGTTGCGAAACTTGAAAAAGTTGAAGAAGAAAAAAGTGAAGAATAGTAAATTAGAACGACTTGTATTTGTTATGCAAGTCGTTTGTGTTAATATTTTTTAAAAATTGCCGAATTATAAGAAGAGGTGGGAAGGATTATGAAACTAAAAATTAAAATTTTAATTGGAATTTTGGTAGCATCTATTGCAGTTTGCGGTATTTTTATGTTAGTTTTTGAAAATGCTGAGTTTACCAAAATAGTTATTGCTAGAAATGAGGAACAAAAGAAACTTGATGAAGAAGCGAAGAAGAAAGCTGAGGAAGAAAAAAGGCAACAAGATGAGTATATTGATTCTCGAGCTCCATATGTAGAATATGATGTAAAAAATCAATATTATCAAGGACTAGCTTTGGTAAAGAAAGATGGAAAATGGGGATATATAGATAAAAACGGGCACGTTAAAATCCCTCTTATTTATGATTCAGCGAATAATTTTATGGGAGAGAAAATCGCAAAGGTTAAAAAGGATGGATTATGGGGTTACATAAATACAGAAGGAAAAGAAGTAATACCTGTTGACTACTATTTTTGCGGAGAAATATCCAATGGTATAATAGCAGTAGGAAAAGGCGGTAAGTATGGATTTATAGATAGAAATGGTAATAAGGTATGCGACCTTTTATATGATAGAGTTGAACCGTTTTCAAGCGAAGGAACAGCGAAGGTTATACTGGATAGGAAATTTGGATACATAAATGCTTCAGGTGTAGTAATAGTTCCAATTGAAAATCCGTCTAATGAGGAAAATAAGGACTTTACAGGAACTTGGAACAGGACAAAGATACATTCTTCACTTGGAGCTACGCTTGAGATAAACCATCAAATGGCGACATCGTTTGACTTTAAGTTAACGTCTAATTATTATTCAATAAGCGATACGTTTGAAGGAACAGCTGAAATTGTTTCTACAAATACTGCTAAGTATGTTTACGGATATGGTACAAATCAAGATACTATTACATTTACAATAGCTGATGACTGGATGGAAATTACGTCAGTACTTGGTGGAAATCTTGATATGAGTTCTGAAAATAATATAGTAGGAAAATTCGTAAAAGATTCGCCTGTATATGAGAATGAAGGAGTAATTGAAGAATTATTTGCAAAGCAAGATGTTTTAACCAGAATAAGACAGACAATAGGTGAAGACTTATACGAAGATGATTTCTTATACGGACTGAGAAATGGATTGTATACTGCGGAGAAATTAAAGGATTCATCAGTAATAAAAGGAACAGTGTACCACGTTTGGGTTCCGACAACAGAAAAAGATTATAAACTTTTGGTAAATGATATGTATGTATATTTTTACTCAAAGAGCCAAGATATTTACAAAACTGACGACCCGGATAGACAGTCGAGAGTTCCTAGTGACATTGCTTACGATGAATTATAATTTGCTTACTATTTAGATATGATATTATACTTTGTCAAGCGGTTAGTCTGAATAGTAACATAATTTGCATAAAAATTAATGTTTTTAGTTGACTTTTATCTAGGATAGATTTAGAATAAATTGAAGGCGTTGATAAAGGGGAGTAAAATTAAACTGAGTTTAAGAGAGGAAACAGATTTGGTGTGATGTTTCTAACTAAAGTGATTTGAAGACACTTTTGAGCAGTCTTGTGAATAAGCAAGATCGTGTGGTTGCGTTATAGACTAAGAGTTAAAATGTGGGTGGTACCACGGAAGAGATACTTTCGTCCCTAGAGTAGTTTTTACTACTTTAGGGACTTTTGTTGTGTGAGAAAGGAGAGATTTTTGATGAATGAGTACAGAACTCATTATTGCAATGAACTTAGAATTGCTGATGTTGGTAAAGAGGTAAGAATAGCAGGTTGGGTACAGACCATAAGAGATTTGGGCTCTGTTATTTTCCTAGATATAAGAGACCATTTTGGCATTACACAAGCTGTTATAACTGAAGATGAGGAAAATATGAAGATTATTAGAGGAATAAATACAGAAAGTACGGTTTCTATTGTTGGTACTGTGCGTGAACGTTCTAATAAAAATCCTAATCTTCCGACAGGAGATATTGAAATTGTTCCGTCTAAGATTACTGTATGTGGTAAGTCTAAAAATGTTTTACCGTTTGAGATTAATATTGATCAAGACGTAAGGGAAGATTTAAGACTTGAATATAGATTTCTTGATTTAAGAAATGAAAAAATTCATAACAATATTGTATTTAGAGCGAAAATTATGAAAACTGTTCGCGAAATAATGGACGATATGGGATTTGTTGAAATTCAAACTCCTATTTTAACCAGTTCTTCGCCGGAAGGAGCAAGAGATTTCTTAGTTCCGAGCCGTCTTCATCCGGGAGAGTTTTATGCTTTGCCTCAAGCTCCTCAACAATTTAAACAACTTTTGATGATGTCGGGATTTGATAAGTATTACCAAATTGCACCTTGTTTTAGAGATGAAGATCCAAGAGCGGATAGGTCTCCGGGAGAGTTCTATCAAGTAGATTTGGAAATGTCTTTTGCGACTCAAGAGGATGTGTTAAAAGCGGTTGAAAATGTTGTATTAAATACGTTTAGAAAGCATACTACTTGGAAAGTTAGCGATGATGGGCTAATTAGAATTCCGTTTAAGGAAGCTATGAGAAAATACGGTTCAGATAAACCGGATTTAAGAAATCCTCTTATTATCGAAGATGCCACCGAGTTATTTAAGGATACTGAATTTGCTGCGTTTAAGGACAAGACCGTCCGAATGATTATTGTTCCTAATTGTGCGACTCAAACAAGAAAATTCTTTGATCAAATGACTGAATTTGCAGTTAATGAATGTGGAGCAAAGGGACTTGGATATATTAAGGTTAATGAGGATATGAGCTTTAACGGTGGAATTACTAAATTTGTTACTGAATCTATGAGAGAGGTATTGTTAGGTAAGGTACACGCAAATGATGCTGTCTTCTTTATGGCGGATTCCGAAGATGCAGTTAATAAAATTGCCGGAGGAGTTAGAATTGAGCTTGGAAAGAGATTTGATTTATTAGAAAAGAATACTTATAAATTTTGCTGGATAGTTGATTTCCCTATGTATGAAAAAGATGATGAAGGAAAGATTGAGTTTAACCATAATCCTTTTTCAATGCCTCAAGGTGGCCTTGAAGCGTTAAATACAAAAGATCCTTTGGATATTTACGCTTGGCAATATGACTTGGTATGTAACGGTTATGAACTTGCGTCAGGTGCGGTTAGAAACCACGATGTAGAAATTATGGAGAGAGCGTTTGAAATTGCAGGATATACAAGAGAACATGTTGAAGCTAAGTTCGGTGCTTTATATAATGCGTTCCAATATGGTGCACCACCTCATGCAGGTGCTGCTCCGGGACTTGACAGAATGGTTATGTTGCTTGCTCAAGAAGACAGCATAAGAGAAGTAATTGCGTTCCCTAAAAATAGTAAAGCTAGAGATTTACTTATGGGTGCACCGTCTAGAGTGTATAAAAATCAGTTAGATGATGTTCACATTATGCTAAAACCGATTGAAAATGAAGAAAAATAGAAAAAATAGGCTGTAAGAAAACTCATAAAGCATTATACTAATGATAACTGAGTTTTTTACAGCCACTTTTTTGTTTAAAAAGCATATTAGCGTTGTTATATGAAGTAACATATGTAAAGCAAAGAAATCGATATTCATACTTTTGTTCTTTTTAACGAAATATTACAATAAAAAGACATATAACTGTTAAAATTGAAAATAGCTTAAAAGTTATATCAAGTCTTTTTAACCAAAGGAACGAAATTCTATAATTATTTATAACGTCTTGGTTTTTTTGTAATTTGTTTTTTATGTTTATAAGTTCAGCTGGAATTTGGGCATCAAGTTCAGATGCTAACATAACATCAAATTGCGAAAATACATTTAAGATTAATTCGTTATATGCATCGTGATTAGGAATAAAAGTGAGATTATAATAAAAAGCACGAAGCAAACGTAATGATATAAAAGTACTCCAAAGCAAGTATAAAGCTAACATAATTACATCCTCCATTAAAAAATAATATGGATTTATACAAGTTTACATCGGAACAAGTATACCATAAAGTTTAATTATGGTCAATTCTGAAGTTGATGGAAAAATAAGAAATTTTCAGTAATTTATAATTTTATACCTGCGTATTATCAAAATTCAACTGTATGTTATACTTGCGTATTATTGGATGATTTGTGGTATGTCTGGAATAGAACTTGTAGAATTGGTGCTTTGTAAGGCTGGAACCCCTTATTCAAAGCCACCAAAAGGAAATATTAATAAATCAGCAGATTTTTGGTGTGGTTGGATACTTGCTTACTATCAATGGTATTCAAAAAGACCGTTTAGTAATATAGCAAGATTTATTAAAATTAGTGATATTGAGAATATGTATAATATTTTTCATGAGGCTCCGGAAGGAAAGTTTTGTGAGACTATCGAGAAAATGATTACAGAAAAAAATGAACCAACAAGGCTTCAGAGTATTCGTAAAAATGCGGGATTTACTCAAAGTGAATTATCTGAAAAATCCGGGGTTTCGCTACGTTCTATACAGATGTATGAGCAAAGAAATAAAGATATTAATAAAGCACAGCTTGATACGGTGAGTTCGCTTGCCAAGACTTTGGGGTGCAGTATTGAGGATTTGATAGAATATTGAATATATTTAGAACAAAAAAGTTATTCCGGTACAGTGGAATAACTTTTTTGACTTTTAAAGATAGGAGGTGAGAAAATATGAAATATGTACTAGAAACAAAGCAAATGGCATTTTATCCAAAGGTAAGAATATGTATGTAAATTTAGAATAAAAACACTCTGCTTTGCATAGGTTTAAACAAACAATGTGAAATGGAGTGTTTTTTTATGAGACTTTATGTATGGGATAAATGGAAGTTAATTAGGTATT
Source organism: uncultured Eubacteriales bacterium (assembly GCA_964478905.1). Lineage (GTDB taxonomy): Bacteria > Bacillota > Clostridia > TANB77 > RGIG9151 > RGIG9151. The sequence goes on along the minus strand of CAYZJZ010000066.1, from coordinate 447 downwards.
GCTTTGTTTTAGGTCTGATTAGTATGGCGTTTACTGTTGCAGGTAAGATTACCAATGATGTTGTATCTACTGTTGCATCTACGACAAGGAAAATTCCTATATATTGTGTAGAAACTGATGAACCCAAGATTTCGCTTACGTTTGACTGTGCATGGGGTGCAGAAGATATGCCTCAAATTTTAGATACTTTAAAAAATAATAATGTGAAAGCTACTTTTTTTGTTTTGGGAGAATGGGCAGATAAATTCCCTGAAATTATAAAACGTATGGCAGATGAAGGACACGATATTGCTAATCATTCTGATACTCATCCTCATATCGCTTCACTTTCATATGATAGCATAATAAATGAGATAAAGAATGCAAATGAAAAGATTGAGAATGTGACAGGAAAAGAAAATGATTTATTTAGAGCTCCTTATGGAGAGTATAACGATAATGTTATAA
>CAYZJZ010000065.1:0-6652 GCA_964478905.1 uncultured Eubacteriales bacterium | reverse complement strand
CTGTAAAAAACTCGTTTATTATTTAAATAACGTATTGTACTGTACCAAGCGAAACAAAAATTGCTTTTTTGTCCCTCTATGTAGAACACATTTTAAAGTTGCCCAGGATGTGAGCGTAAGCTCCGTTCCGTACTTTAAATTAACTCTACACTTCCCACAAAAAATATTTTTGGTGAGCGAGGTACAGTACAATACGTTATGAATTTTATGAGTTTTTTACAGCCCCCTTTTTTTAATTGAAGGAGAAAAAATTATGGAAAAACTAGAAGCTGTTATAGCGACAATTATGATGCTTAAAGAAGCCGGAGAAGAAATAAGTGATTTGTTTTCAACATCTATATCAAGTGACTTTTATTCTTCGCTTGACAAGATTACTTTTTTAACGAATAAGTCTATTGGACTTGGAAATAATGGCGGAATTATAGATTCTACATTAAAGATAGGGGAGGCTACACTTGGAATTGGAAATTTACTTGTTTGGGGAGTACTGTTATTTTATGTTTTTTGTAGCTTGTTTCAATATTTTTTATCAAGAGAGGTAGAAATACCGTGGAAAGTTTTTATTAGGAGTATTATTTTTGGGATTTTACTTAATTCGGCTTTCTTTATTTGTTATTATTCGATTTATTTTGTTGAAAACGCTACTCAATATATTATTGAAGTTTGTGGTGGAGAAACGTCTTTTTCATATATTGAAAGTTTAAAAGCCGATTTAGATTTTGAAACAGATGAGGATATTGAAGAAATTAGTATTTTTTCTATGGATGAATTACTTAAGATAGCAACATATTTTATGACTTTTGCTCTAGGAGTTACCTTAGGACTAAGATTTATCTTTATAAAAACTATGATACTTATATCTCCTATATTATTAGCTTTGGGTTGTACCAAATTGACAGAAAAATTTCTTATAAAAAGCGTTAAACTATTTTTAAAACTTTTGGTCTATCAAATAATTGTAGTAGTAATTTTAGAAATTTTTAAAAATTTTAATTTTACGGAAGGTGCAATTTTACAGATTATGCTTGTTTCTACGATGCTACTTAGTATAAAAATTGTAAAAAAAATATGCTAAAACTATTAATAAATTTTTTACTAAAGCCGATTAAAAAAATTGAGAAAGGTAGGTAGGTTAATGTGAAAATTTCAAGAGTGAGGCACGTAGTAATAACATGTATTGTATTTTTAATTATAATTGCGATTATAATTACGGTGTATAATAATCGTTTGGAGGCTATTGCGCGAAATACGGAAGCTTATGTTAATAGGGTAGTGGCGACTGAAGATATTACTCCGGGGACTGTTATAACTGATAAAAATGTTAAGCTTGTACAAATTCAAGATGTTGTAAAAGCTGATGGCTTAGTTTATAGATTGAATCAAAGAGATCAAGAGAGAGAAACTGTTGATGATACTAATGAATATAAGAATATGCTATTAAATGGTAAGATTAGTCCGTCTGCGTCTTCCGATGACAGGTGGGCTATCGGAAAGACTGCAGTTAGCGCAATTCGTAAAGGTGAATTACTTGTTGTAGACGACTTGAGACTACCGGAGGATATGACTTCGAGCAACGAAAGAATATATAACATTGCTTTTGATTCTTCTTCTACAGGTGGTTATAAAGTAAGAGTTGGAGATAAAATTGATATTTGTTTGTTATATAATGGTAATGAAAAAACTGTAAAAGAGTATCAAGAGTTAGAGAAAAATAAAGCAATTGATATTGTTTTAGCTAAGAAAGAAGTTATAGATATCAGAGATGAAGCCGGAAATAGTCAATTGAATAATTCAGCTGTTGTACCGGGTTATATGTGCTTTAAGTTGACTTATGATGAAATTAATAAGATAGAACTTGCTAAGAGACAAGGTAAAGTGTTTGCCGGAATAGTTGAAACATATCTTGATGATGCACATGTTGAGACATTTATGGAAGGTGTAGAGTTGCCTACATTCGAAGTTAAAACTGAAGAAGTAACTAACCCTTAGATAAATGTAGTTTGTTAAAGGGGCGGGGAATTTCACCGCCCACGAATATATATTGGAAAGGAAGATTTTTATGGAGGATAGAAATCCAAAGGTTATTTCTGTTGGAAGCGTAAAACATGGGCAAGGTGTTACTACACTTGCATATAATTTAGCTTATAAGCTATCAACTCTATTACCTAGGAAGGTGCTTATTGTTGATGTTAATTATTTGTTTAAGGAAATGAGCTATTTAGCTGAGCAAACTAATAAAAACGGGATTGATGATTTGATTTCTATGGTAAAGACCCAGGAATTAACTCAGGATATTTTTATGTTGCATACCGAAGAAATTAATAGAAATTTAAGAGTCATTAACTCAACTCAAATCGAAACATTAGACTATATAAAGAAAAATGATAAATATTTGCTAAAGGTTTTAGATGAAGCAAAAAAATATTTTGACATTATAGTAGTTGATGCTTCTGCCGGTATAAAAAATTCTCTTACTACTGAGTTATATGAATACAGCGATGTTTTTGTAAATATTTTAACTCAAAATGCTTATACGATAGATTGGTATACAAAGCACGAAAGTTATAAGAATGATGAAAAGGTTGTCAATGTAATTAATATGTACGAAGAAGATATATATCCTGACTATGGAGATATAAGAAAAGAGTTTAAACTTGATAATATTTTACTTTTAAGGTATTCAAAGTTGTTTAGACATTTCTACAATCAAAAGATATTGGATCCTTTTTACAAGACAGAAGACTTATTTAATAATGATTTTTCCCAGTTAATAGTGAAAATTGGTGCTAAATTAGGTCTTAGGGAATTGGCCAAATTAGATATTGTAAATGATAATATGTTAATTGATGTTAAATACAATGATAAGAAAAAAGGATTTTTTAGTCGCTTGTTCGGTAAAAAATAGAATTTGTGGAGGGGAGATATATGGCATCTCAACAAGTGCTTTTGCAAGACGTTATTAATTCTATAAAAGAAATAATGGAAAATTATAAGGAAGATAAAGAATTGAAGCTTTTGCATCAAAAGAAGATTGACCAAGCAGCTGCCGGAGGAATAGAAGCTAAAAGTTATGTTAAGGAAGAAATAATGAAGGTTTGTTTAAAAGACCTTAATTCTAAGATTACAGAAGAAAATATAGACGACTTGATAAAACAATATCATGTTAATTACTATGAAAATATATATGGAGATAATCCGGAAGATAAATTTTACCAGTTGTTTGAACATATGATGTTATCTGAAAATGATGAGTTTGAAATAAAGATGGAAAGACTTGTTCAAATAATATATCAAGAGTTATACGGACTGGGTGTAATTGATGAATTATGTGAAGGACATATTGACGAAACCGGAGTAAATGGCAAAGATTACATATGGATTCAAGTAGGAGGATTAAAACGACAAATAAAAAAATTACATTTTCAATCTCAAGCGATTTTACAAAAGAAAGTTTCTACTGCAGTAAGTTTTGATAGTAAAAATGACATAACTGCAAGTGAGCCGATAGTATATTGTCAGAGAATGAATGGAAGTCGTGTTACCGCAGTTATTCCGCCGGTAGCGAAGTATCCTATCTTAAATATCCGTCATTTCCATTTAGCGAATGTTACTAAGTATGACTTGGTAGATAAAGCGACATTGACCGCTGATGCTGTAAAGTTTATTGAACTGGTATTTAAAGGAAGACCAAACTTCTTGATTATAGGTCAACAAGGTAGTGGTAAGTCTACATTACTTAGAGTATTATTAAATGAGGTATCTGACGCTATTGGTATTGGTACTATCGAGAATATGTTTGAACTTAACTTGGATGATTATTATCCTAATAAAAACGTAGTTGCTTTGCAATCTACTGAAAAATTTCCAGCAGATAAATTATTTGAGTTAATGTTAAGACAAAACAGAGATATTGTACTACTTGGAGAAATTCGTTCTTCTAATGAGGCGGTTGAAACTATAAATGCGATGTTACGTCAATGTCGTGGTTCTGCTGCAACATTCCATAGTTCTTCACCTACTCGTGCGGTTCACGATTTAAGAAACTTATGTATGCGTAGTTCTCAGTATAAGGATTTCTTAACGGCACAATTTGACGTTGCCGATGCTATTGACCTAATTCTTGAAGGAAGACTTGATTATGAAACTGGTAAGAGATATATAAATCGTATATCGGTAGTTGAAGCAAATGACGAAGACTATAAGTTTGAAGTTAATGATATATTTAAATATAATCACGACAAAAAAGAGTTAGAGCCTGTACAATGTGTTTCTGACAAGTTTATGGAGAAACTTTTGGATTATGGTATGCCTTTAGAAAACATTGATAAAATTAAAGAAATTTTTAAAGGAAAAGTAAAGAAGAATTCCACTACATTAAAGACTAAAAAGAAAAATGAAGAAGAATAGAAGGGTAGGGGAACCTGATGGGAGATAATGTATTACAAACTGTCGATATTATGGATAAGATTGGAAGCAGTTTACTGATTTTTATTGTAGTAGCGATTTTTATATTAATTGTAGCTGTAATATATATAATATATGTAGAAAAAAGAAATAGTTCTTGGCTTAATCAGAGACAAAGCGCCATTAAAGCTGTTTATTCGTTAAAAAGCGTGCCATTTTTGTATGCTATTCAGACAAGAATTGCAAATAAATTTGCGATTACCAATACCGGAACACGTCAAGAGAATGAAAAGTATGCACTTTATGTTATGGCTTTCATTTGTATAACGGCTTTAGGAATAGTTTGTGGTTTATGGCAATTTGTTAACCAGTATCCGTATGCGATAATTCTTTTGCTTGCTATTGGTATTTCTATTCCATGGATGTTATTTAATATCTTTTATGAGGCTCAGCTTGCTAAAATGATTAAACAACTTCCACAAGCAATAGACGAATTTGCAAGTTCGTATAGAAAATCAAATAAAGTTTTTAATGCATTAAAAGATTCATATCAATATATGCCAAGAGTTGTTGGTAAAGAGTTTGAGAGATTATATAAGTCATATAATATTGATTTTGAAGATGGCGTAGAATATTTTAGAGAAAGAATAAAAAATGACTGGGCCGGTATTTTTGCAAGTTTACTTCTTATTAATTATACGAAAGGCGGAACAATTATATCTCAGTTGGATGATTTAAATACCGAAATTGAAAACGATATAATTGCTAAAGATAGGGTTAGAAGTAAGATGCTTGGTTTTAAATTAGTTGCTTTGTCCAGCATGTTACTTATTGTACTGGTAATATTTGCCAATATGATGATGTCTGAGTCGGCCAAAGAATATTATATGAATGTCGCAGGTCAACAAGAGATAATTTTAGCTTTGACTGTTGGTTTTATAACATTTTTATGTATGTTGCTAGTAGAAAAATTATAAAGAGGTGATTTTTAGAAATGACAACAAGTATTATAATAAGTTTGATTATTGCTGCAATTATAATTTTAGTGTTAACACTGATAGTATTATGCGTAAGGACACCTCAGCAAAGTAAAATAAAAAATGATAAAGTTACATTAGAAATGCTTTCTTATTCGCCTATATTTAAGAAAGTTGTTGATGCGATTATTCCACCGGCAGAGGATAGAGAGTTTAGAAAAAATGAAAGACTTATAAGCGACTCCGGATATAATATGTCCATGAGATCATTATATTTCTTAAAACTTGTAATTCCTATTATGCTATTGATTGTATTTTTATCTATTTATTTCATTAACAGACAAGTTTATGTCGATGCGGTTATAATAGACAGTTTAACTAAGAATGTTGATGTGCTTGGTAGTAGTGATGTAAATGAAACAGAGAAAACAAACGAAGAAAAGAGTGAGATTGAACAAGCCAAAAGAGATACATATGATGTTATTAATAATTTTGTTGATAAACAGATATTAAAAAGTGAAGATGCTATTGCTATTAAGCAAGCTATTCAGGAAGCTTTCTTAAAAAATAATTTAGCAACTGAGTCGGATGTTTACTATCAAACTGAAGAAATGTATAATAAGATGCTTCGAGTTGAAGAGGCTAAACAGGTAAATCCTGTTACGATTATATTTATTGTTTTAGCATCTTTAGTAGGTTTCATCGCTCCTGATGTTTTTCTTACTCTTGCAAGAATGGTTAGATATCAATCTTTTGACAACGAAATTATTGCACTTGAGATGTTAACGATTTTGGTTGGTTCTATTGAGAATGTTACTGTAAAGGAGATTTTAAGAATCTTATCATTAAATAGTAAAGCGTTTAAGAAGAATTTTGAAAAAGCTTTGCTTGAATATCCTATTGACTTTGAACAAGCACTAATTAATTTAGGAGACAGTAGTAAGAATAAAGATTTCCAAGCGCTTATTTCGACTTTAAGACAGTGTGCTACTTCTGATAAATATTCTGCACTACAAACACTTCAAAGAAGAAGAATTAGTAGAAAAGAATATAGAAAACTTATGGAAGAAAAGAAAATAGAGACGAAAATGTATATTGGATTTATTTTATTAATTCCTGTATTATTCTTCTTAGCTAAGTTATTGTTATCTCCATGGCAAGACTTGATGAATAGTAGTGGATTAATGTAAAAGGTGGACAAATGTCCATCTTTTTTTTGTTGACTTTTAGTGTCGAAAAAGATAGAATTAAACCGATGACGATTTTTTAAT
>CAYZJZ010000064.1:0-6716 GCA_964478905.1 uncultured Eubacteriales bacterium | reverse complement strand
TATAGCAAGAAACAGGAAAAATCAAGAGGAAAAGCAAAATAATACATAATTGTTGGCTATAACTAATAATAAAAATTTAGCGAATGGAATTTGCGTAAAAAGCATTTAAAACTTTTTATTGTAATTTATAGTAATATATGGTAATATAATTCCAGGTTCTTACAACCAAATCTTTTTAGAGGAGGTGAGCAAATGGACCGAACAGATTTAATAGTTGCTTTATACATAATTTATCTTATCTTAGATTTATTAAAAAATGCGTAAAGCAAAAACCCGAGTGCTAGCACACTCGGTTTTTTCAGTTCTTAATGAACCAAACAGATATCTTATAATCATTATATTCACAATTTCTATTTTTGTCAATACATTTAAAAATTGGCAATGTATAATTCTGGGAAATAAAAAATTGAGTTCCTTTTTAAAAATATATAAATAAACTATAAAATATAGCCGATAATTCTTATGGATTTTGTTTGTAAATAATTACAAATAAATGTTAAATATAGCAGTATTAAAAGCTTTGAATACATTTTACAAATTAGGAAAAGCTACAAAAAGAGATGTTAAACTTGACAAATAATGTGTAAAAATATAGAATACCTGTGTAAAAGGTAAAATTGTAATTATAAGGAGAAATTTATGCTAAGAAATAAAATTTGTAAAGTTGCATATATGACTACGCTTTTATCTGTATTTCCTTTTTGTGCCGCGTTTGGGGCGACCGGGGAGATAGATGGTAATGCGGTAAGACTAAGAAAAGAACCTTCTACGGATTCTAAAATAATAATGTTACTTGAAAAAGGGAAAAAAGTAGAAGTTTTATCTAAAGAAAATGATTGGTATAAGATAAAAGTAAGCCAAAGTACCGGCTATGTTTCGGAAAGCTTGATAAAAAATGTGAGTGAAGATGTGGCTGTTGCTGTATCAGTTACTCCTGAGGCTACTGCTCCGGTTGTTACTCCGGCGGTTACGTCTGATAATAACTCGGAAGTAAAGATACTTGCTGTGACTGGAAGTACTGTAAATTTAAGAAAAGAGCCTTCTACTGAGTCTTCTATACTTGGTAAAGTTGTTGAAGGTGATAATTTAGTTTCCGAGGGACTAACAGAGGACGGAGGATGGTATAAGGTAAAATTTGGCGACATAGAAGGCTATATTTATAAAGATTATATTACTGAAGATATAAATAAGATACTTGGCGAAGGAAAGGTTAATTCCGGAGTTAATTTTAGAAAAGAACCTTCTACTGAGGCTGAAATAATTACTACTATTCCTGCTGATTCTGATATAACTATTTTAGGAACTGAGTCTGATTGGTATAAGATTTTATATAATGACCAAGAAGGTTGGATTGTTGCTAGATGTGTGGATAGAGTAACTAGTACATCGAGATCTGGAACTAATTCTGTTGCTAAGAAGGTTGTAGAATTGGCTAAACAACAACTTGGTAAAAAATATGTTTGGGGTGGAAACGGACCTAAGACTTTTGATTGCTCCGGTCTTACCAAATATGTGTACGGAAAAGTTGGCGTAACGCTTGAAAGAGTTTCATATAACCAAGCTACGCAAGGAATAAAGGTAGATAAATCTAAACTCCAAATCGGAGACTTAGTGTTCTTTAGTGGAATAAATGCTTCGTCGTCTAGTACAAAAGTATCTCATGTAGGTATATATATAGGAAACGGAGAGTTTTTACACGCTGCTAATTCTTCAAGAGGTGTTGTAATAGACGAGTTAAATTCTGATTATTATAAAAAGCACTTTGTAACTGCTAGAAGGGTAATAAGATAGATGATAAAAAGACCTTTATTATTAATAAGCATAAGCTTTATGATAGGTGTTATATTAAATAAAAGTATAGTTTGGATCGCATTGTTTGCGGTCCTTTTTTTGTCGTATTTTGTCGTAAAAAAGGAATATAAATTACTTGTATTATTAATTAGTGTTCCATTTTTTATGGGGAACGGCTATATGAGGATTTACGAATTTATACATACTTATGAAATTGAAGAGTACAACGGTGTTGAAACTAAAATTGTCGGTACGGTATATGAAGTAGTAAATGATAAAACTTATTTAATAAAGGATGTTTTTATAAATGATAAAAAAATAAAAAGTAATGTTAGAATTACATCAAACGGTTTAGAATTTGGAGATAGGATATTTGGAAGCGCTAAGCTAAAAATTCCGGATTTACCGAGAAATACAGGTGGATTTGATTACAGAAGATATTTAAAAACTCAGGAAATATATTTAACCGGCGTAACACAAGAAGTAAAAATTATAGGCAAAAATCAGCTTAATTTTATAGAGGAAATGAGTGAAAGCTTTAGAAAAAAAGTAAGGGATTTTGCTGAAAATACTTTAGATAAAGAAACTTCCGGTATACTTCAAGCTTTGGTAGTAGGAGATGATAGAGAGATTGATGAAAATATTGAACAGGAATATAAGAAAGCCGGAATGGTGCACCTTTTAGTTGTATCGGGAGGGCATATTTCTTTTTTAATTATGCTTGTTACATATATATTGGAGTTTATTAACATTGGAAAAAATAAAAGTAAATACGCAATGATTTTTATAATAATAATTTACATATTTATAACAGGTTGTACACCGTCGGTTTTAAGAGCTGGGATAGCGACAATAATTATAACTGTTGCCGGTCTTATAGGACGTTCAAATGATACATTAACTACAATAGGGTTTGTTGCGTTAATACTTATTTTAGAAAATCCCAATACTGTATATTCATTAAGCTTTGAATTATCATTTGTTGGGGCAATAGGGATTATTTTAGGTTATCCGAAATTAAATGAAATTATTAAGAAAGCCTTACCTGAAAAAGTATCGGAAGCAGTATCTTTGACAATATCAGCACAGCTATTTGTAACGCCTATTACATTGTATAATTTTAATACTATATACTTAGGTGGATTAATTTCAAATATTTTTTCTATGAGTTTAGCGGGGATAATAATGATGTATGGAATTTTACTGTTTCCGATTTATCTTTTAATTCCTCCATTTGGCAAGGCTTTAGCAGTTCCTTTGGAGCTACTTATAAAAATTATGAATAAAATTGCCAATATATTTTCGGACATACCAGGTTTTAACTATACATTACCAACTCCAAGTTTACTGCAAATAGCCATTTATTATATGGTATTATTTTATGTCTTGGACATAGATGAAAGGATTTTTATTAAAAGAATTACTAATTTACCACAAATAAGCCAGAAAAACGGCTATAAAAAGCTGATTACTATATTTTGCGGAGTTATGAGTATATTAATCGTTGCTTTTGCGGCCAATATCCTACCAAATCCGCTTGAAATCGCTATGATAGATGTTGGGCATGGCGATAGTATATTGATAACTACACCTCATAGGAAATGTATATTAATTGATACCGGAGATTCATATGTAAGTAATGGAAAACGGTATGATATGGGTGAAAGAACTGTATTGCCATATATACTGAAAAAAGGCTTTTCAAAAATTGATTTTTTAATACTAAGTCATTTAGATTCTGATCATATAGGAGGGTTTAATTCTATAATTAGTAATATAAAAGTGGACAAAGTGGGAATTAGTATAAATAATAAGGTTAAAGAAAAAGGCGAAAATATTGAAAAAATAATAGAAAGCCATTCTAAGAAAATTTATTTGAAAAAGGGGCAAAAATTTACAATTGATGGCATAAAATTTACTGTTTTAGCTCCTAAAAAGGTAAAGGAAGTCACTGATGAAAATAATGATTCGATAGTTATATTAATGGAGTATCAAGGCATAAAAACTCTTTTTATGGGAGATATGGAAAGTGGAGCTGAGGAGGAGCTTATAAAAGATAATAGAGATTTAGATGTAGATGTACTAAAATTGGGTCATCACGGGTCAATAACGTCTACTACCGAGAAGTTGGTAAAGATAACAACTCCGGAAATTTCGTTAATTAGTGTGGGAACTCGATTTAAATCAATTCCTAGTGAGACTGTTTTAAATAGGCTCCGTTCTGTAAACTCTAAAGTATACAGAACGGATAAAATGGGAGAAGTAATTGTAAAAATCAGTAACAGTAAATTATATGCAGAAACTAAATATTAATTCCTATAATTCCTCCAATTGCACCAATTGCTGTATAACCTAAAATTAAGTAGATTCCGGATAACGGAATTGCAAATCCGGTTAATGTAAGCGAACTTACTATGTATAAAATTAGTGCATATGTTAACCCTACACTACTGCCCCAAAGCCATCCTTGAGACTCAATGTTTTTTGTGCAAATTGCTGCGCCGGTTAATATGCTAAGAATGGATATAAGTAGTATAATTCCTGGAATTATTGTATCTGAAACATTTGTGAAATGGAGTACTGTTGCAAAGACTAAAAATGAACAGAGTGTAAAAATATAACTAAAGCCTATTCCTTTAAGTAATTTTGTATACATATATCTCCCTCCAATTTAATAATGATTTTTTTAAAAATATATTCTTTTTACTATGAAATATGTGTAAAATTTTGACGATAATGTGTTCGGAGGGATGAGATGGAAACTATTGAAGTGATAGAAGAAAAAAAGATGATAAAAAGATTACTGGCTAATTTTTTTGGCAATATTTTTGCTTATGGTTTAATTTATCTTGGAATTATGGCGATTTTTCTTATGTTTGCTATTTTTCAAGACGAATCATTAATGAATTTGGTTACGTTATGCTTAATAAATGTGGCGATAAATTTGGGATTTATGACTATATTAAGCAGTAGTTCAATAAGTTCAGCATTTAATGGCATAAATACAGTAAATGTACCGCCGAAGAGCAGAAAAAGGATATTGAAAATTGCCGGTACAATTTTGGTTGTTTTGATGATTATAATTACTTTATTTGATGTTGTTATTTTTAATGGATTATTTAAATCGAAAATAAGTGTTGATACATATACTTTAGAAGCGACAAATTTTGGGCAAGCAAGAGCTGAGGCTACTCAAAAATACGGAGTTTTTACGTCGATAGAAAATGTGTCGGAAAGTAAGTATATTGCTACGAAGAAAGTATATTCCACTCAAACTTTAGTTACTAATGGCGCAATTGTAGCGATAAATTTGCTTATAGTTATTGGATGTATTAATTATGAAAATAAATTATTAAAGAAATATTTGACTGCTTAATTAATTTAAAAAGTGCATATAATGATGTCGCCAAAAGCATATAGAGATTTGGAGACAATTTACGCTTATAGTTGAAAAATGAGTGAGTATTAATTGTTACGATAAAGTGTTCTAAGAGCAAGTTTTAACAACTTGATATTTAGGTTGTTCTATGCTACAATAACGTGTGCCGGAGGGAGAGATATGGAATATCCTAATGAAACCCAAGATAAGTTAATTGTTTTATATATAATAAATAGGCTTAATAAATCTATAACTAATTTGCAAATGGTTGATTTTGTACTTGAAGCTACAGGAATAGATTATTTTACGCTTCAAGATATTTTACTTCAACTAAAGAATAATGGTTTTATAGATTTGTTTTATGAAGAAGATGTACGATATTATAAGATTACGGAAGAAGGGCAAGAAATGCTTTCTTCTTTGCAAAGTATAATTCCGGACTTTATATTGCTTAGAATAGATGAAAAGGTAGAGGATTCTGAGAAAGAAATTAAGCAAAAATCGGTTGTATTTGCGGATTTTGAGCCTGAGGGAAGAAATACTTTTATGGTTAAATGTAAGATTAGCGAAGGTGGAAAAAAGTTAGTGGAGATAAATTTATCTGTGCCGACAAGAGAACAGGCGATAGATATTTGTAATAAATGGTATGAAAGTCCGTCTAAGTATTATTTGGAAATAATAAAGATGTTTGGAAGTAATTAAAAGGAGAAATAAGATGGAAATAACCAGTTTGGAAAATCAGTTGGTAAAAAAAATAACTTCTCTTCATAAAAAGAAGTTTAGAGACGAATATAAGATGTTTTTTATTGAAGGAATGAAGTCTATAAAAGAGGCGATTAGTTTTAATTGGGAAATAGAAAACATATTGTATTCTCCTGATATGATAAATTATGATTTAGAAATTGAGGGAGTTGAGGTATCTAAGGAAATTTTGTGTAAAATTTCGGATACAGTAACGCCTCAAGGTATAGTTGCTGTGTGTAAAATTAAGGATGAAAAGTTAGATGTTTTACGTTACGGGAAAAAAATAGTTTATTTAGATAAAGTTCAAGATCCGGGAAATGTAGGAACTATAATTAGGACTGCGGATGCGTTTGGAATTGATGGTGTCGTTTTATCAAAAGAGTGTGCGGATGTCTATTCTCCGAAAGTTGTTCGCTCGACTATGGGGTCAATATTTCATTTGCCTATAATTAGAGATGTTTGTGTTGAGGAGCTAAAGAAATTAGACAAAAAGATATATTCATCTTCTCTTACTGGAAAAGAAAAATTTGAAATAGAAGATAATTCGATTTTGGTAATTGGGAACGAGGGAAACGGAATATCTGATGAAACAAAGGAAGTTACAGATGAATTTATAAAAATAAAGATGCCGGGAAATGCAGAGTCGTTAAATGCGTCTATTGCTGCCGGAATTTTAATGTATGAATTTACTAAATAAAGGATGTAAAAACATTGTACTAATGATAAATGAGTTTTTACATCCTTTTTTTTATTCCTTTTTAGATAATTCGTCTGATGTTTCACTTTTTGTAATTGTAGCCAG
>CAYZJZ010000063.1:0-6720 GCA_964478905.1 uncultured Eubacteriales bacterium | reverse complement strand
TAGCTTATAGTTATGTCTTTAATGCTTTTTTGCAAAGAGTAAAAAATTATGGAAACCTATTGACAAATGAGTTTATTGTTGATACAATACTTAAGTATTTTGCCGCTTGAAAAAGGTTTTTGAAATTCCTTAGGGAATACCTGATATCAGCGTGTCCGAAATTAACGGAGGAGGTGTAGTTATGTACGCTATTATTGAAACAGGTGGAAAGCAGTACAAAGTAGAACAAGGTGATGTTATTTACGTTGAAAAACTAAACAACGAAGCTGGTTCAACTATTGAATTTGATAAGATTCTTGCAGTTTCTGGAGATACTATGACTGTTGGAAATCCTATTGTTAGTGGAGCTAAAGTTTCTGGAACAATCTTAGACCATGGAAAATCAAAGAAAGTTGTAGTATTTAAGTACAAGGCTAAGAAGAATGAAAGAAAGAAACAAGGACACAGACAACTTTATACTAAGGTTCAAATTGACGAAATTAAGGCTTAATAAGGAGCCGATGCTATGATAACCATTGATATTAAAAGGAACGATAAAAACGAAATTTTTTCCTTTTCACTAAACGGGCATGCAGGATATGATGTGAATGGAAAAGATATTGTGTGTGCAGCTGTATCAGCTGTAACGAATATGGTGCTTATAGGACTTAATGAGAAATTAGGTATTGATTTGGAGTTTGAAAAGTCTGATGGAGGATACTTAAAGGTTGAATTATCAGAGAAAACGAATTCTGAAAAAATGAAAAGTGCTCAAGTTTTACTTGAATCTATGGTTACAGAGTTTTTAGATTTAGAATCGAATTTTAGTAAGTATATATTGGTCAAAGAAAGATAATAATAGGAGGTGTAAGAAATGTTACTTAGAATTGATGTTCAATTCTTCGCACATAAAAAGGGTGGCGGAAGCACAAAGAACGGTAGAGACAGTGAGTCTAAAAGACTTGGTGCTAAGAGAGCTGACGGACAATTTGTAGTATCCGGTAATATCTTAGTAAGACAACGCGGAACAAAGATTTATCCGGGAACAAATGTTATGATTGGTAGTGACGATACTTTATTTGCAACAGCTGATGGTATTGTTAAGTTTGAAAGAAAAGGTAGAGACAAGAAACAAGTTTCTGTGTATGCTGCTGAATAATGAATTAAAAAGGAAGAAGGCCGCTACGACCTTTTTCCTTTTCTTTTAATTACAAAATGCAGGATACATCTGCATTAGGAGGTTTTTTATGATAGACTTGGTAAAAATAAGTGTTAAAGCCGGAAAAGGTGGAAATGGATTTGTATCATTTAGAAGAGAAAAATATGTTGCTGCCGGAGGACCTGATGGTGGAGATGGTGGAAAAGGCGGAGATGTGTATTTTATAGTTGATGCCGATATGAATACTTTGGCTGAATTTAGGTATAAGAAAAAGTATTCTGCCGAAGATGGACAAAAAGGAGACGGTGGAAATCGTTTTGGAAAATCCGGAGCAAATTTATATATAAAAGTTCCAGCCGGAACAGTTGTAAGAAATATGGAAAATGGAAGAATAGTTGCGGATTTAGTAAATGTCGGCGATAAAGTTTTAATAGCCAAAGGTGGAAAAGGTGGAAGAGGAAATGCAAAGTTTGCAACTTCTACTCGTCAAGTTCCTAAGTTTGCCGAAGAGGGCGAAGAAGGAGAAAGCTTTGAATTGATGCTTGAATTAAAACTTCTTGCAGACGTTGGATTAGTTGGTTTCCCTAATGTAGGTAAATCGACAATTCTTTCTATTATGACTTCTGCTAAGCCTAAAATAGGCAATTATCAGTTTACAACATTAGTTCCTAATCTTGGAGTTGTAAAACTTGATAATGGAGCTGATTTTGTTTTAGCAGATATTCCCGGACTTATTGAAGGAGCTCATCGTGGAGCAGGACTCGGCCATGAATTTTTACGTCATATTGAACGTACAAAACTTATTTTACATGTTGTTGATTGCTCTCAAAGTGAAGGTCGTGATGTTGTAAAAGATTTTAAGACGATAAATGCTGAACTTGAACTTCATAATCCAAAGCTTGCAAAACGTCCGCAAGTAGTTATTGCTAATAAAATGGATATTCCGGAAGCAGAAGAAAATTTTAAAAGATTAAAAGTTGTGACTGATAAAATGGGATATGAGATATACCCTGTATCAGCTGTTACTAATAAAGGATTAAAAGAAGTATTTTATAAAGTAAGTCAAATGCTTAGTGAAATAGTTCCTGAAGAAGAAACCGAAGAATATACTGATGAGGTTGTAATCCAGGATACACCTGAGTTTGAGATAAAATGTCAAAATAATATTTATTTTATTTCAGGAAAAAGTGTAGAAAAGGTAATGAGAAACATAAATTTTGACGATTATGAATCTGTACAGTATTTCCAAAGATTTTTAGAAATAAAAGGTATTAATAAACAACTTGAAAAAATGGGGATAGAAGAAGGCGATACTGTTAGAATAGGTGAGGTTGAGTTTGAATATATTAAATAAGACCTTTTTATGAGGAGTTGAATTTTATGGAAGACATTGACGTAGATGCTTTTGCAAAAGAAGCTAAGGAAAAAGTAAAAGGTAATAAACTCATTGTTTTGATTAGTGGAATTGTAGTTTTGTTGGTAGTAATATTTTTGATATTATTATTAATGACAGTGGGGTATAAAAAGATTTATGATGGTATATCTGTAAATGGTGTGAGTTTAGGTGGTATGACTTTAGAGGAAGCTCAACAAACATTAAATACAAGATACAAAGACTTAGCTTACTTAGATATAAGTATAAGATGTGATGAGTATAGAAGTGATTTTAGAGCGGAAGATATAGGCGCAAACTTTGATGTATCCTCGGCTGTAAATACTGCGTATGCTTATGGAAGCGAAGGAAATGTAATAGAAAAAATAATAAACGGACTAAAATATAAGTTCTCTGAAACTGATTTGACAATTGATGTAGAAGTAGATAGAAAGAAAATTGAATCCGAAATAGCTAAGGTAACTCGTGAGGTTGAAACGCCTGCAGTAGAATGGAGTTATTTAATAGAAGGAGATAAACTTATTGTTAAAAATGGTATTACCGGAGTTATAGCTGACAAGGAGAATGCAAGACTTGAAATAATAAAGAATTTAAATAATATGAATTCTACTCCTGTAAATATAGATACTGAAAAAGTTCGACCGGAAAAAGTAGATATAGATAAGATACAAAAACAGATAACAAAGAAAGTACAAAACGCTGAATACATCAATGATACGGGGAATTTGATTGAGCAGATAATAGGAGTAGAAATAGAAGATATTGAACAGGCTAAAAAACTTGCTAAAAGTATTGATGAAGAAGGTATGCAGTTTTCTATTCCTCTACTTATAACAATGCCGGAAGTTACTACTGAAAGTGTATTAAATGAATTATTTAGGGATAAGTTGAGTACATATACTACATATTTTAATGTTAATGAAAAGGAAAGAACGGAAAATGTAAGACTGGCAGCTGAGTTTATTAATGATGTTATTTTAATGCCCGGGCAAGAGTTTTCTTATAACAATATAGTAGGGGAAAGAAGTACAGAAAGAGGATTTAAGACTGCCAAAGTTTATCAACAAGGTCAAATTGTTGATGGCTTAGGTGGAGGCATATGTCAGGTATCTTCTACATTATATAACGCAGTTGTGATGGCTGATTTAGAAGTTGTGGAGAGAAAAAATCATAGCTTAACTGTTTCGTATGTAAAACTTGGAAGAGATGCGACTGTTGCTTATGGAAGTACAGATTTCAGATTTAAGAACAGTAGACAATATCCGGTAAAAATATCTAGTAAAATTTCAGGTGGAACATTAACTATAGATATATATGGATATAATACAAATAAGACACGTTTAGTGGATATTGAAACAGAGGTAATCGAAGTATTACCATTTAAGGAACAAGAAATAATGGATGCTACTTTACCGGTTGGAACAAGTAAGATAACGACAACAGGTCATAAGGGATATAGAGTAAAGTCATATAGAGTTACAACAGAGAATGGGGAGGTAGTAGAAAGAAAGCTTATTGCTACGGATACATATTCACCGGTAGCACAAGTTAAAAGAGTTGGAACTGCGACAAACTAGTTGTGTATAGTTAAATATTGGAGGGTTATAAATGAAAAAAAGAGGAGTAATTGGTGGCGTTATTGCAATTATTATTTTATCTGCTATTTTGAAAGTATGGTGGATAAATAATATACCACTTACTCCTCTTTATGATTTTGAGACATTTTATAAAGTTGCGGTTAATTTGTATAACGGAGAAGGATTTACATTAAACGGTTATCCTTGGGCTTTTCAATCGTATGGTTATCCGCTTATGTTGAGTATTTTCTTTAGGTTAGTTAACAGTTGTAGTATATTTACTGCAAAAGTCTTTAATGTTATATGTTCTACTTTGACTTTGCCGTTTATTTTCTTGATTTTTAATAAGGTGTTTAATAAAAAGAGCGTTGTATGGCTTTGCTTTTGCTTTTTTGCGTTCTTGCCGAATAATCTTATTTACAACAATGTTTTGGGAAGTGAAGTCTTGTCGGTTTTATTATTTTCGATAATTATATGTATGAATTTGTATATGTCGGAAAAGTATAAGGTATGGAATTTTATAATTCAAGGATTTTTGATTGGTATACTTAGTTTAGTAAAACCATTTTTTATGGCTTATCCGGTTGTTTTGATATTTGTATATTTTATTAAAACTAAAGAATGGAAAAGAACAGCAATTACAGGTGTATGCTTGATTACAGGTTTTATATGTGTTATGATTCCGTCAACTGTTAAGAATTATAAAGCTTTTGGAAAGGCTTTTATGATATCATATAATGGTGGGTATACATTGTATATAAATAATAATAGTGAAAATGTAAGAGGAACATGGATGAATGCTTTTAAAGTCCCGGCTACTGAGGAATTTAAGCAAGAATTGCGTGATGTAGGATTTGAATATGATGTTGATCATATAACTGAAAAAACACAAAATTTAAGAAATGCATATTCAGGTGATATTTTTAAGAAAGAAGCTATAAAATGGATAATTCATCATCCAAGTGAATTTATTGCGTTAGGCTGCTTAAGAATTGTAAATGTTTTCTTTGATGGTGCATCAGATGTGCAATTGTGGGGATTTGAAAACTTAGGACAAATGACTATTATGCAAAACAGGTTATTTAAGGTATTTATGGGAGTGGCTGATTCTATAATATATGTTATAAGTGCATCGTTTATATTTGTGTTATTCTTGAATATAAAAAGAATATTCTCAAAAAAGGCTGAATTTAGTTTGTTGTTAGTAGTATGGAGTACATTGTTCTTTTATGCAGTGTATTTTGTAATTGAAGGGCAAGCAAGATATAATTTTCCTACATTATTTATGCTGTTTATTTGTTTCGGTTGGTTATTTGAAAAGGCTGAGTTTAAGGATACATCAGCAAAGTAGGGATTTAGGAGGATAAATATGTTAGATAAATTATTGGCTAAAAAGGTTAATGTAGAAAAAGAACTGGTGGATACTCATAAGTGTAGATTTATGGGTGTATTGAATACTTATGATATTGTTCTAAAGGATAAGGGAGATTTTAGGTATCCTAAAGCGATATTGAATAAGGAATTTGGAGGAGCTAGTGTATTACCTGTGGATAAAGAGGGAAATGTATATTTGGAAATTCAGTATAGGTTCCCTCTAAGAGAGACTATAATAGAGTTACCGGCAGGAAGAAGTGACGAAGGTGAGAACTTTTTCGAATGTGCTAAAAGGGAATTAAGAGAAGAAACAGGTTGTACTACTGATAAAATTGCCGTTCAACCAGAAATCTATGCTCAACCTGAGTTTACAAATGAAAGGCTAGGTTCGTTTTTGGCTTTGGATTGTGAGCAAACGGAAGAACAAGATTTAGATGCAGATGAAACAGTTTATGTTTTTAAGTTGCCGTACGAAGTGGCTATTGAGCTTGTAAAAAATAATACGATAAAGGATGAAAGAACAATGGTTGCACTTGGGATAAGCAGATGTATCCAGGGTTTGAAGTTTCATAAGCTTGGTTACAATATAGAGGATTATATAAAAGATATAATAAAAAAACTTGAAGATGAGAAAGATAACTTAGAGGAAAAAGAAGTTGGTATAGATTATACTTTGCCTTGTGAATTTGGATTAGTAAGAGATCATATTGTTGTTGTACCTGGGAATAAAAATTCAAGACGAGAATGTTTTTACTTAAAATCCGGTAGTGTTGTGCTTCCGATTTCTAAAAATGGCAAGATTGGATTTACAGTAAGGTATATGCCGGCAGTAGATAAAAATTTAATAGAGTTACCTGAGAAAACTGAATTCGAAAGCAATATTTGTGATTTTGGAGAAATGGTAACTGCAGTTGGGTATTCTAATGATAGACAATATATGTATTTAGCTAAGGAGCTAGAAGAAAATGATGACTTTGTATGGCTTACTGTTGATGAAACTTTAGAGTATATAAGAGCTGGAAAGATAGAAGATGGAAGAGTTTTAGCTATTGTTTTGAAATATCTTATAAGTTTATAATTTTATTGTTTTTTTACAGTCCATTTTTGTCGAAAAGCATCATATTATTTGAAATAAATTTGTGGGAGGAAGTAGATTTTATTTTGGAATAAAATGGAATGTTCGAACTTATAGGTTTACAATAGATATGTCACAGTAAAAATAAAAAAAGGAAATACCA
>CAYZJZ010000062.1:2532-6843 GCA_964478905.1 uncultured Eubacteriales bacterium | reverse complement strand
GCGCTTTAACTAATTATGCAAGTAGCTTAGTAAATTCGTATAGTAGTAATGGAACTAAATATGTAGATGTTTACCCTGTTGTATCAGTAGATGACCGACCTCATAACTATGCGGCATGTAGTAACATAAAAGGCGATGCAGTTTATGAGACAAGTAGCAGTAGCACGAACTCTGCTTTTGACTCTAACTCTACCTCCTGGGATGGAGATCTCTCGAGCGCGCCGGCTTCCAACTACCCTGTTTTCGTACGCGGTGGTGCCTGCGGCAGTACGTCTGGCGCCGGTGTATTCGGCTTCGGCAACGCCGATGGCCGCAGCCCCGGCGGCTACGGTTTCCGTCCTGTTCTCGCGATACCGTAGTGAAAGCTCTTTTTGAACGGCTTTGCCGTAAGGACGCTTTCACTTGTAGTGCGCAAGCGCACGACAGGAATTTGGTCCCTGGGGCGGTGGCATAAAAACAATTAATTATGCAAACTAATTATGGAGTAGGAAGTTGAAAGAATAAAAAAGAAGCTAAAACCGGGGAAGATACGTTGTATCTTCCCCGGAATGCAATTTAAAAAACGTGGCAGGAGGCACATCGGATGATGAGGTCCTTTTTTTACTTCTTGACAAATTTATATGAATGATTTATCATATGAATATAAACACATATGAAAGGAGAGTCATTATATGGAACATAATCACGATGAAGTATTGAAAAAAGTAATTTCTAAGATGCCGTCGGATAATATGTTATGTGATTTAGGAGATCTTTTTAAGTTATTTGGAGATACTACTCGCATAAAAATTTTGTATTCTTTGTTTGAATCTGAATTATGTGTATATGAGATAGCTAATTTGCTAAAAATGGAGCAGTCTGCGATTTCTCATCAATTAAAGATTTTAAAAGATGCTAAGCTTATTGGATGTAGGCGAGAGGGGAAGTCCAGCATATACTATTTGGCGGATGAACATGTTAGGCTTATTATAGATCAAGGATATAATCATTTAACAGAGGGGGAGTAATTATGAGAAAGACTTTTGAATTGGAGGAACTTGATTGTGCGAATTGTGCAATGAAATTAGAAAATAGTTTTAAGAAGATTGACGGAGTTAAAGATGCTAATGTAAGTTTTATTATGCAAAAGGTTACGATAGAGGCTGATGACGAGGTTTTTGATAAAGTAATGAAAGATGTAATTAAGGTTTGTAAGGAAGTTGAACCTGATTGTACAATTTTACTTTAGGAGAGAGTTTATATGACTAAGAAACAGAAAAAAGTTTTGATAAGAATTTGTGTTTCAGCACTACTTTTTATAGTTGCTTTTTTATTACCTGTAAATGAAATTGTGAAAGTTACATTTTATTTATCAGCGTATTTAATAATTGGATATGATGTTTTAATAAAGGCTATTAGAAATATTGCACGGGGAGAAGTGTTTGATGAAAATTTTTTGATGGCTCTTGCTACTGTTGTTGCGATAATTATTAAAGAATATCCGGAAGCTGTGGCAGTAATGCTTTTTTACCAAGTAGGAGAATTATTTCAAGGGATTGCTGTTGGAAAGAGTAGAAAATCTATTGCTGAACTTATGGATATAAGACCGGATTCGGCTACTGTTTTACGAGATGGCGTTGAGAGTAATGTTTCTCCTGAAGATGTAGGTGTTGGAGAAATAATTATTATAAGACCCGGAGAAAAAGTACCTCTTGATGGTGTAATTGTAGGAGGGACTACAACTGTAAATACTGCTGCATTAACCGGTGAATCATTGCCGAGAGATTTGGGAAAGAGCGATAATGTTGTTAGTGGTTCTATTAACATTGGGGCGTTGATAAAAGTAAAGACGACAGGTAGCTATTCTGAAAGTACGGTTTCTAAAATTTTGGCATTGGTTGAAAATTCTTCTGCGAAGAAGGCTAAAACAGAGAATTTTATAACGAGATTTGCTAGAGTATATACGCCGAGTGTTGTAGTTTGTGCCGTACTTCTTGCTATTGTTCCGCCGTTTATATTGAATGATAGTTTTTATACTTGGATAAATAGAGCTTTGATATTTTTAGTAGTATCTTGTCCTTGTGCGTTGGTTATTTCCGTACCTTTATCTTTTTTTGGCGGTATTGGTGGAGCGTCTAAAAAAGGTATATTAATTAAAGGCTCTAATTATTTGGAAGCTTTAGCTAAAATTAAGACGGTAGTTTTTGATAAAACGGGTACGTTAACTTATGGAAATTTTGAAGTTACGGCGATTCATCCTGTTGATATGCCTGAAGATGAACTTTTGGATATTGTGGCAATGGCTGAGAGCTATTCTAATCATCCGATAGCTGAGTCTATTATTCGTGCTCATTTGGGCCATATTGATAAGAATAGAATTGAAGAAATTTCAGAATTGCCGGGGCTTGGAATAAAAGCTGTTATAGATGGAAAAAGTGTTTTAGCAGGTAGCGGAAAATTAATGGATAGTGAAAAAGTCAGTTGGGAGGAATGTGATAAACATTCCGGCACAATTGTTCATATTGCTGTTGATAATATTTATGTGGGGCATATAGTTATTTCGGATAAGATTAAAGAACAAGCTAAAGATACGATTTACGGTTTAAAAAAGTCTGAAATAAGAACTGTTATGTTGACCGGAGATATAAAAAGTGTCGGTGAAAAGGTTGGAGATGAGCTTAAGATAGATGAAGTTTATACAGAACTTATGCCGAATAATAAAGTCGAAATTGTTGAAAGATTAATTAATGAAAAAAATAATAATTTTACTGTCGCGTTTGCAGGTGACGGAGTAAATGATGCGCCGGTTTTAGCTAGAGCTGATGTTGGAATTGCTATGGGAGCGATGGGAAGTGATGCGGCAATAGAAGCGGCGGATATAGTATTAATGGACGATAATCCGCTAAATGTTGTTAAGGCTATTAGAATTTCGAGAAAAACGATGAGGATTGTTAAGGAAAATATAGTTTTTGCGTTATTAGTAAAAGCGGTTGTTCTTGTTTTGGGGGCTGTAGGAATTGCAAATATGTGGTTTGCTGTGTTTGCTGATGTTGGAGTTATGATTTTAGCTATATTAAATGCTGTAAGGGCATTAAAAAGTAATTAATTTGTGTTGCTCAATAATGTAGTGAACGGTCTTGACCTTCCGCATTGACGAAAACAAAAGTGGGTACTAAAAACTTTAATTGAGTTTTTAGTACTCACTTTTTAATTGAACTCTATTTCGCTTACAGCTAAATCGGAGTAATAAGCACCATTATATACGTCTAAAACAGTTAACTTAATCGAAGAAGTTACTATTGGATTATCGAAATTAATAGTAAAGCCGTTTTTACTTTCATTAAAACTTAATTTAGCAATATCGTAGGTTAGTATCGAGCCGTCTGAAAATTCTAAAGAAATTTTTTTCATTCTACCGTTATTTAAATAAGTAGTATTGTTTTTTAGATACCCGTTATAAATTGTAACAGAAGAAACTGTCTGATTATTTTCAGAAGAGTACATAATCCATTCGCCAATTCCGTTGCCTTTTGAACCTTCAAGCCAAGCTGTTTCTAATTTACCGTCTAAAGTTAGATTTGGCTTATATGAAAATTTACCTTGAGATGCTAGAGTAGACGAAGATGTTACAGACGAAAATTCAGGGGGTAAAGGCGGAACAGTTACTTCAGGGGTAATTTCCAGAGAATTCGTTAATTCAGGCGAAGGAGTTACTAAAGAAGTAGTATCCGGCGAAGGTGAAGGCGTTTCGGGAATTATTGCATTTACGTCGTTATTCGATGAAAAATATTTATTATATATTTCTAAAAGCGGAGTTTTATCTATATCCGGAGTAAAATAAACATAAGATATACAAGCAACTAAAAGTATTGCGAAAATTGAAAAATATATTTTTTTCCTACTTTTATGTTTTTTCCCCCAAGGGGTTCCGCATTTTTTACAAACTAAATCTATTCCGCTCATTTGAGCGCCACAATTCTTGCAAGAAAGCATTGCTATACCTCCAAACATAATATTCCAAGACATAGTATAACCAAATAATTTTATTTTGTCATTAATAATTTGACATTTTGTTAAAAAATTGTATTATAATAAATGTGAAAATTTATTTTAAAGAGGAGCGTGCTATTTACGAATGAAAATATTAGTTGATGCTATGGGAGGCGACAATGCGCCGGACGAAATTATAAAAGGCGCTGTTGAAACTGCTGATTATGTTGATGCTACAATAGTTTTAATTGGTGATGAGAAAATAATTAAAAATAAATTAGACGAATATGGAAATAAAAAAAACATACATATAAAACATGCGAGTGAAAGAATTTATAATGA
>CAYZJZ010000062.1:0-2432 GCA_964478905.1 uncultured Eubacteriales bacterium | reverse complement strand
TACAATTTGCGAAAATGGGGGCTATTTATGCTGAAAAAACTTTAGGTATTAAAAATCCGAGAGTTGGATTAGTTAATGTGGGAACAGAAGAGGAAAAAGGAAGTGATTTAGCTAAGGCTGCTCACCTATTATTAAAAGAAGAAAAGTTTAATTTCGTTGGAAATGTAGAAGGAAGAGAACTTATGCTAGGTAATGTTGATGTTGCGGTTACTGATGGATTTACCGGAAATGTTATATTAAAAACTTTAGAGGGCTTTGGAATTTCTGTGTTTAAGATTTTGAAAGATGAAATTGAAAAGAGTGTTGTAAGAAAAGCCGGGGCTATGCTTATGAAACCTGCACTTCGTGGAATTAAGCATAAAATGGACTATACCGAATATGGTGGAGCTTTATTACTTGGTATAGATGGCGGAGTTATAAAATGTCACGGTACGTCTAAGTCTAAAGAGATTTCTTGTGCGATTAAACAGGCTTATGAATTTGAAAAAAATAAGACTGTTGACTGCATAAAGAAAATTTATTGAAAAAATAGTTGCAATTTCTATAAAAATTGATATACTTGTTACGAAAGAGATATGCGTGGGAAAAAATTGCTAAAGTATTTTAGTTTAATGCCGATATTGCTTTCGTTAGGACATATTTTGTTACCAAAGTATGGTACTTAATATATGTTTGCAATCTTTGGAAGGGGGTGAATTGTAAATGGTTTTCGAGAAAGTTAAAGAAATCGTAGTTGAACAACTTGGTGTTGAGGAAGATGAGGTTACAATGGAATCTTCTTTTATTGATGACTTGGGAGCTGACTCTTTAGATATAGTTGAGCTTATTATGGCTCTAGAAGAAGAGTTTGATATTGAAGTACCTGATGAAGAAGCGGAAAAAATTACAACAGTAGGTGATGTTGTCGAATATATAAAATCACAACAATAGTTTTAGTTTTGTATAATTAAGCCACGGAATTTTGCCGTGGCTTATCCGTTCTTTGGAGAATAAATAGTTGTAACGTGTTAATACTATAAATATGTAACTTTAAAGTGAGGGATAAAATGTGGAGAGGTTAGACGAAATACAAGATATACTTAATTATAAATTTAAGGATATTAATTTGATAAAGACTGCATTTACTCATACGTCTTTTGCACATGAAGCCGGAAAGAATGTAAAAAATAACGAGAGATTGGAATTTTTGGGAGATGCGGTACTTAATTTAGCTATAACTGATAGCATTTATAAACATAAACCTGAAATAAGCGAAGGAAATATGAGTAAGATTCGTGCTACCGTTGTTTGTGAGGATAGCCTTTATGAGGCGGCTATAAAGTTGCATTACGATAGATTTATAATGCTTGGAAAGGGCGAAGAAAAACTTGGCGGAAATAAAAAGCCGTCTATATTGTCTGATGCTTTTGAAGCAGTGGTTGCGGCTATGTATCTTGATTCTGATTTTGAAACAGCTAAGAATTTTGTGCTTGATGTTCTGGGAAATAAACTAGAGCAAGAAATAGGATTACTAGGTCAAAAAGACCATAAAACGAAACTTCAAGAAGTATTACAAAGTAAGAGTAGTGAGAAAATTACTTATAGTGTAATTGGGGCAAAAGGGCCTGATCATAAAAAAGAATATGAGGTTGAAGTTAAATTAGGCGAAAAAATACTTGGAACAGGAAAAGGTTTTAGTAAAAAAGAAGCTGAGCAAAATGCGGCAAATGAGGCGTTAAAAAAGACTTGTATGTAAGAATACAAGTCTAATTTAACAAATCGTGAATATTTAAGTTATCCGAACATCTTATTACCTCAACGGCGTTAGTAAGTACGTCAGTATAACTGTAAGAACTTCTACTTGATGATTGCTCATCTTCAAATTTAACAGTGAAGATGTTTGAATATGCACTTTCGATAACTCCTTCTTTGGTAAGTACTTTCTTTTTACCTTTATTGGTAGTAAGTCTTACCCTTTGACCGATACAAAAATTTTTTATATCTGATTCGACTTTGGATAAATCGTTTTTCCTAATCATACCATCACCTCATCCACAAATTATAGTTTTAGGTTAGCATAAAAAAAGAAAAATGTCAAAAAAATAGAAATGGCTGAAAACCGCATAATAGCTGAATTGTAACGGTATATCGGTTATGTTAATCGTGCTAAAGTGACTGATAAAGCGAATTAAAAAACAAGACATAAAAAATTAAAAAAAAGACAAGAAATTTATTCCAAAAGCAGAAAGTAGGTGAAATTTATGGAAAAAAGTAAGATAAATAGAATAAATGAGTTAGCACATAAAAATGATTTAACAGATGATGAAAAAGAAGAACAAAAACTTTTAAGAAGAGAATATATTGACGAAGTTATGGGAAGTTTGAAAAGAGAATTAGATAATACTTATATTGTTGATGAAAAGGGGAATAAAGAAAAAATTCGAAAAAAAACG
>CAYZJZ010000061.1:0-6882 GCA_964478905.1 uncultured Eubacteriales bacterium | reverse complement strand
ATGATTACAAATTATTTTTTAGCCTATAACTTGTATATGGAAAAATAATGATATATAATAACCTTGATTTGATTTTGGGAGGTATACAAATGAAAAAATTTAGGTCTATATTACTAGTATTAATTGCAGTAAGTTTCCTTGTTGCTGGATTTCAAATTACGAGACGAGTTATGAAAGAACAAAGAAATAAAAATGTAGAAATTGTTGCTGATTTAGAAGATTTTAAGAACTTAGCGATAGAAATGAACACGTCAATAGAAGACATTGCTAAAAAATTAATAGGAGCGGGATCTACGTCGATTGCGATTTCGGAAGAAACTTTATTAGATATGGCGAATGATGGAAGAATTTTAATGTATCCTGCGGTTAATTTAAAGCATATAGACGTTAATTTTAATAACGAATATAGGAATTTAGCTACTGAAATAAAATCTTATATGGAACAAAATAATTTAGAATATTCTACTAATACAATAGTTTTAACAGATAACAAAGAAGAATATGATTTCTTAATTAATTCATTTAAAAACAGATTTAGCGGAATAACTACTGAATTTAATGTTGAAAATAAATTTGGTATATTAATAGGAAGAAAACAAGATAAAGTAAAGTCTGTCGGATTAGGACTTATTGATGAAGATTTTGAGTATGCAAAGACTTTAGGCTTTAATAATATAATACCTAGAATTGAAAACCATGAGGGCATAACTACTAATGAGGTGGACGAACTTTATGAACAATTAAAAAGATATAAAGTTAGGACTATTGTATTTGCCGGAGTTACAGTTTACGGTCAGTCTTCTCAAGACGAGGATGGAGAACTGCTAAAGTACATAGGAGATAAGTTCTCTAAAGAAGGAGCAGAAATTATAACTGCAATTATTGAAAAACCGGTTGAAACTGATTTAGAGACTGTTCAAAGGGGAATTAAGACTTTATCTAAAGCGTCTAAATACATAAATACTAAAGTTTATTCGATAGATGCTTCTCAGCTTTCGAGAATTACAGCTAGTAATATGGTTGAACAATGGGGAAGAGCTATTTCTCAAAGAAATGTAAGGGTTTTATATGTGAGACCGCTTTCCCTTGCATCTAAGACTCCGAGCGAAAATTTTGAGGATACCGTAAGTGCCATTCGTGAAATAAAGGCTAGAGTTAAGTATATGGGAATGAAGGTTGACTCAGCTAAGGGGCTTGGAAATATTAAACAAAATAATTTTATTCAATGTTTTATGGCTGTTGGAATTATTGCTGCCGGATTTTTACTGCTAATATTGTTATTTGATTTAACTAAGTTTAATAAGTATGTTTATTGGCTGTTTTTATTAAGCGTTTTTGGGACTGTACTTTTGTATTGTGTTCCATATCTTTATAACATACTTGGTGGAATTGCTAATAAAGGGTTTAGCTTTATGGCTTCTATTATTTTCCCTTCCATATCCGGATTATATTTAATTTATGTATATAATAAGGAAAGTAAAGTTAAAGAATGTAAGGTTGGAGAAATAATTATAAAAAGTATTGGTATGCTTTTAATTGCAGTTTTAATTGCTGGAGTAGGTGGAGTGTTTATCGGAGCTTTACTTTCGGGTTCTGAATATGTTTTAAAACTTGATGTATTTAGAGGTGTTAAGCTTTCATTCATTTTACCGCTTTTGGTATTTGCATTTGCATATGTTGTTAAATGTGGAATTTATACTGATGAAAATGATAAGCCGCTTAGTATATGGGAACAGACTAAAAAACTTTTAGATAGCAGTATTACGGTTAAATATGCGCTTGCCGGAGCAATTTTATTGGTTGCGCTTCTTATTGTGGTTATGAGAAGTGGAAATACGCTAATTTCTTCAGCATCAAGTATTGAACTGGCTATTAGAAATTTATTGGAAAAATATTTGGTTGCAAGACCTAGAACTAAAGAATTGATTGCTTTCCCTGTTTTGATGTTTATTGTTTATTTGGCGAGATACAGGGCTAAAGAACTGGGATTACTTGTAATGTTAGTTGGAATGATTGGTATTGAAAATGTTGTTAATTCGTTTTGTCATATAAGAATGCCGGTTATGGTAACTTTACTTAGTTCAATTTACAGCTTGATTTTTGCCGTTGTTATTGGTAGTATTGGTATTGTAATTATTGAGAAAATTATAAATTTAGTTAGAAAGCAAAAGGGAGGTTCCTTGTAAAGATGAAGAAGGTATTATTAGCAGGATACTATGGTCAAAATAATGTTGGAGATGAAGCAATTGCCGAAGCACTTACAAAAGAGTTAAAAAGAAGAGGATACGAAGTTTTAATGTTGTCCGGAGATAGGGTTACGTCGGCTCAACTTTATGGGGTTGAGGCATATAATAGACAAAGGCTTCAAGATATGAAGATTGCTATTAAAAATTCGGATTTTGTGATTTTAGGTGGAGGAAGTCTTATTCAAGATGTAACCAGTACATATAGTTTGATGTATTATATTGGGTTTATCAACTTATGCAGAATGATGCGAAAGAAAATTTATATTGCTTATCAAGGAATTGGACCTATTAATAAGAAACAAAATGAGTTCTTGACTAAACTTACGTTAAATGGAAGTAAAAAGCTTTGGATTAGAGATGAAATGTCTATTGATACATTAAGAGAAATAGGAGTTGTTAAGCCTAATATTACTCTTTCATCTGATGCTGTGTTTATGTTAAAAGCTCCTAGCCGCGAAAGAGTTAATGTGTTACTTGCTAAAGCGGGTATTAGAAATGACGATAATCGTCCGCTTATCGGTATTGCTCCAAGGCGCTGGGGAACCGAGGATAAGGCGGGAGTTTTTGCGAAAATTGCTGATGAATGTATAAACAGGTTTAATGCTAAGGTTGTTTTTTATGCTTTTCATAAGGATACTGATGTTAAATATATTAATGAAATTTGTTCAAGAATGACTAATCGTGCATATATTGTTGCGGATAGTTATTTACCGTCTGAGATTATGGGAATGATGGGAGAAATGACGCTAAATATAGGTGTTAGACTTCATTCACTTATATTTTCTGCAAAAATGGGTGTACCTTTACTTGGAATTTCGTATGATCCTAAAATCGATGGATTTTTGGATATGCTTGGAATGTCGCCTGTATGTGATTATAGTGAATTATCTAAAGAACAGGTTATGCCGGCTGTTAGCTGGATTATGAAAAATCCATTTCCGGTGGAGAATATGTTGGATACTATTAATGGCTTTGAAAAGCTTACTATTAGAAGTTTAGACGAAATTTTATTGGATAGCGAAATGGAAGCGTAGAGGGAATTATTGCGTCGCAAAATATAATATCATTAGTTTAAAGAGCGAGTTCCGCAGGAGAAAATTTCATAGTTAGTTTTAGTTGAAATTTTCCCCGAGGACGTGTTTAAGCTGGAAAACTAATGATATTATATTTGTAAAATAAACAGTAGCTAGAAAAATGGGGGATTTTATGAAAATTCTTGATGTTAGAATTGATGAAGTTACTATGGATGAAGCGGTAGATAGGGTTAAGTTTTTTTTAAATGAGGATAAAATGCATCTTATTTGTACTCCTAATCCGGAAATGATTATGACGGCTCAAGATGATGCGGAATTTAAGAGTATACTTAATTCTTCTGAGTTAAATATTCCTGATGGCACAGGGATAGTTTGGGCATCTAAAAAATTAAGTGGAAACATAAATGAACGCGTTGCCGGTTTCGATTTTATTCATAGAATTTTTGAGCTAGGTAAAGATAAGGATATATCTTTTTATTTTCTTGGTTCTAAACCGGGAGTGGCAGAGTTGGCCGGTAAAAAGATTGAAGAAAATTATTTCGGAACTAGAGTGGTTGGTAGTCGAGATGGTTATTTTTCCTTAGAAGAAGAAAAAAAAGTTATTAAGGAAATTAATTCTAAAAATCCGGATGTTTTATTGGTTGCTATGGGGGCACCAAAACAGGAAAGGTTTATTAACAAATATAAAGATAAACTAAATTGTAAGGTTGCAATTGGTGTTGGCGGTTGTTTTGATGTTATTGCGGGTAATGTAAAAAGAGCTCCTAAAATTTTTATAAAATTAAGGCTTGAATGGCTATATAGGGGCCTTACTGATTTTAAGAGATTAAAAAGACTTGGAGCGATTCCAAAATTTATGATTGCTATAAAGAGGGAGCGTAGGAAAAAGTGAATATAAGGATAGATGGAAAAAGAGTTAGAAGAATGGCTCTAAATTTATTTTATGTGGTTGTTGGAGTTATATTGATTGCTTTGTCGATTAATATGTTTTTCTTGAAAGTTAAGATTACTCCCGGTGGAGTAAGTGGATTGGCTACGGTTATTTATTACTTGACAAACATTTCTGTTGGTACTGTTGTATTTGCGATTAATATCCCGTTATTCATTGCGGGTTTTTTTGCGTTCGGGAAAAGATATAGTGTAAAGACTTTATTTGCGACGCTACTTTTATCGGTTGTTTTGGATACTACGACTTTTTTGCCTCAAGTTACTGACGATATGCTACTTGCTGCGATTTTTGGCGGTTTACTTATGGGAGCCGGAATGGCGCTAGTTTTTAAGGGCGGAGCTACTACCGGCGGAACTGATGTTGCTGCGAAGTTGGTTATTAAGTATTTCCCACGCTTTAATATAAGTGAACAACTTTTCTTTATTGATGGATTGGTTGTTGTTACTGCTATGATTGCGTTTAGAAACTTTGATGTTGGACTTTATTCTATTATAACTATATGGATTTCTGCGAAAGTTATTGATTTATTGTTTGAAGGAGTAGGATTTGCTAAGGCGATTTTTATTATTTCAGATAACGGTAAGGAAATTGCAGATAGAGTTATGGCTGAAGTAGGACGTGGAGTAACCGGAATTAACGGAGAAGGAATGTATTTAAAAACTGAGAAAAAAGTTTTACTCACGATTGCAGATAAAAGCCAAATTCCTACAATTAAATTTATAGTAAAAGATATTGACCCTAAAGCGTTTCTATTTATTACAGACGTAAGAGAAACACTAGGTGAAGGATTTAACAAGTAGAAATTGAAATTTTTTTATTTTTTTCATTTACACTTTTGTTCGAGCGGCATATAATATAGTTAGAAAGTAAGAAAATAAGAAAGAGGGTGCTATATTATGCTAGCGGAGTTACGTCAAAAATCACAAATTACAATTCCTAAAGATATAGTTAATAATTTAGGACTTAAAGAAGGAGATAAATTTGATGTTTTTGAAGAAGACGGAATAATTTATTTAGTGCCGGTTACAGTTTATCCGAAAAGTTATATTTCGGAGCTAAAAAATGAGATTCAAGAAGTAAAACTTAAATTAGCAGAAAATACTCAGCCATTATTTGACGACATAGATGAGCTTGTTAAAAAGATGGAGGACTAATCTATGGACTATAAAATTGCTGTTACAGAAAGATTTAAAAAGAATTTTAAAAAATTGAGTGAAAATGAAAAAAGAATGGTAAAAAATAAGTTAGAAATATTAAAATTAAATCCTTTGCATCCATCGCTTAGAAGCAAGAGAATTAAGGGTGTAAAGGATTTATTTGAGTGTAGTGTTAACATGGATTTGAGAATTATTTGGTACTATGAAGGTAACAAAATCATAGTATTACTTGATATAGGCCATCATAATGTTTTAGATAAATTTTAG
The DNA here is from genome assembly GCA_964478905.1 of uncultured Eubacteriales bacterium. Taxonomy (GTDB): domain Bacteria; phylum Bacillota; class Clostridia; order TANB77; family RGIG9151; genus RGIG9151. Next base: position 1,229 of record CAYZJZ010000061.1, on the reverse strand, counting down.
AGGTGAAATAAATGGAGCCGTTGGCATATAGAATGTGTCCTAGGAATTTGAATGAATTTTTTGGACAAGAACATATTTTAGGAGAAGACAAATTGTTAAGTCGAGCTATAAAGGCAGATAGATTGTCTTCAATTATTCTTTGGGGACCGCCGGGATGTGGAAAAACTGCTTTGGCTCAAGTTATTGCGACTATGACTAAAACTAGTTTTAAGAAACTTAATGCTGTTAACTCAGGTGTTGGAGATATAAAGAATATAGTCCAAGAAGCTAAAAATTTGCTCATGAATCCGTCCGGAAAAGTTGTAATTTTTATTGACGAGATACACAGATTTAATAAGTCACAACAAGACGCGTTACTTCCTTATGTTGAAGATGGAACAGTTATTTTAATTGGTGCGACTACTGAAAATCCATATTTTGAAGTAAATAAGGCGTTAATTTCGCGTTCTACGGTATTTAAGCTTGAACCGCTTAGAAAAGAAGATATTGTAAATACGTTAAACTTTGCCATAAAGGATAAGGAAAGAGGACTGGGAAACTATCTTTTGGATTTTGAGACCGGGACAGTTGAATATATTGCCGAACTCTCTAAGGGAGATGCGAGAAAAGCGTTAAATATACTTGAAATGGCTGTTTTGACTACTGAAATGAGTGCAGATGGAAAGATATATATAAATAAGAAAATTGCGATGGAGTGTACTCAGCAAAGAGTTACTGAATTTGATAAAAACGGCGATTCACATTACGATAATATAAGTGCGTTTATTAAGTCTATGAGAGGCTCAAGCCCTGATGGAGCTTTGTTTTATCTTGCACGTGCTATTGCAGGTGGCGAAGACCCTATGTTTTTGGCGAGAAGAATTGTAATTTGTGCTTCGGAAGATGTGGGAATGGCTGATCCGAATGCTTTAGTTGTGGCAAGTGCCGGAGCCCAGGCCGTCGCGCTTGTAGGAATGCCGGAGGCTAGAATAATTTTAGCTGAAATGGCGGTTTATGTAGCGAAAGCTCCAAAATCAAATGCGAGCTATATGGGAATAAATATGGCGTTAGATGATGTTATGAATACGGATACGGGAACAATTCCTATGCATATTAGGAATGCTCCTGTAGAAGAAATGAAGGAATTTGGATACGGAGAAGGATATAAATACGCTCATAATTATGAGGGCGGATTTGTTGAACAACAATATTTACCGGACAAAATTAAAGATAAAAAGTATTACATAGAA
>CAYZJZ010000060.1:0-7052 GCA_964478905.1 uncultured Eubacteriales bacterium | reverse complement strand
GGTCATCTACGCTACATGATAAGAGCATTTCGCCTATTTGAGTCTGAATAGTAACCATTTCTAAAACTTAATTAACAAGTAAATTAAAATGCTAATTTGAACAATAAGTATAATTGGCATCCCTACAACAAAAGAATTGTGTTTAGTTTTATGTCTAAAAGTGTACATTCCGATAATTGTGCCTATACTTCCGCCGAAAGTGGCAATTAAAAACAGTGTTTTTTCTTTAGTTCTCCACATCCCTTGTTTAGCTTTGAATTTATCTATTCCCATAGCCAAAAAGCCGATAGCATTAACAGCCAGTAAATAAATAGATACTTCTTTTAAATGCTCTACAACAAACTCAGTCATTATTTTACAAACACCCTTCTAAAATTCTTCTTACCACGCTTTACAATAATTCCTTCGCCCTTTAGCTCCTCTAATTCAAAAGACATTTTAGCATCTGTTACTTTCTCATTGTTCACAGTAACTCCGCCTTGTTCAACAGCTCGTCTTCCCTCAGCTCTTGACGGAACAAGTTCACTCTTTTGTAAAATAGCCAAAATATCTATCTTTCCTTCTGTAAAGTCATCATCAGTTAATTCCTTAGTTGGCATATTTTCAGCATTTCCTGCGCTAAACAAAGCCCTTGCACTCTCCTGAGAACGAACAGCATCTTCTTCACTATGAACAAGTTTAGTAAGTTCAAAAGCTAAAATCTCTTTAGCCTTATTAAGCTCAGCGCCTTCCCATTTTTCCATTTCTCGAATTTCTTCAATAGGTAAAAATGTAAGCATCTTTAAACACTTAATAACATCTGCATCACTTACATTTCTCCAATATTGATAAAATTCAAATGGAGAAGTCTTATTAGGGTCAAGCCATACTGCTCCCGACTCAGTTTTTCCCATCTTTTTACCTTCAGAATTTAAGAGTAAGTTGATAGTCATAGCATATGCGTCTTTTCCAAGTTTACGACGAATAAGCTCAGTACCACCCAACATATTGCTCCATTGGTCATCTCCACCGAATTGCATATTACAACCGTACTTTTGGAATAAAATATAGAAATCGTAGCTTTGCATTATCATATAGTTAAATTCTAAGAAAGTAAGTCCTCTCTCCATTCTTTGTTTATAACATTCAGCAGTAAGCATTCTATTAACGCTAAAGTGTGCGCCTACATCTCTTAACATCTCTACATAATTTAAATCAAGTAACCAATCAGCATTATTAACTACTAAAGCCTTGTCATCTGAAAAATCAATGAACTTACTCATTTGCTTTTTAAAACATTCACAATTATGTTCAATATCTTCCTTTGTAAGCATCTTTCTCATATCTGTTTTTCCGGAAGGGTCTCCTATCATTCCCGTTCCTCCCCCAAGTAAAGCTATTGGTTTATTACCGGCCATTTGAAGTCTTTTCATTAAGCATAGTGCCATAAAATGTCCAACATGCAAACTATCCGCGGTCGGATCAAATCCAATATAGAACGTAGCTTTTCCGGCATTAATAAGTTCTTTAATTTCTTCTTCATCAGTAAGTTGAGCAAGTAATCCTCTTTCTTTTAGTTCATCAAAAATTGTCATTTTCATTTCCTCCTTTTAAACTAAAAAACTCATCCCCTATAAAGGACGAGTTAAATTCGTGTTACCACCTTAATTTATAAACCGCTCACACAGTTTACCTTAAAAAGTACAGCTTACGCGATACTTCCGCATTATAACGTATGCCAAACGTCGTAGCCTACTATTATTTCGGTACGCAGCTCAAAGATGTATTCGCAATTAACATTCATGCACCTCTCACCAACCGGTAACTCTCTTTAATAAGTTTAATCACTACTATTTCTTATCATCGCTTTTTACGTATTTATCTTATCTTATTTTACAACAACTGTCAACAATTATTTTCACATTACCTCATATCCAAGGCATTTTATTTGATTAGATATAAATTTCTCATTTTTATCAATATCTTTAGCTAAATCAGTAGTAAGATATTTTTTATTATCATCAGGAAAAACCGTAACAATATTTTTACTTCCGTCATTAACCAAAACAGAAGTTAAAAAATTAGCCCCACTTGAAATACCTACTCCAAGTCCTAAATCTATAGCTATAATTCTACTCATATTCACAGCATCATCGTCATTAATAAGTAAAATTTCATCAATTTCTTTTCGGTTAACCAACTCCGGTATAAATTCATCGCCTACTCCCGCTATTTTATGCTGACCGGAGGTGGCACCTTTTAATATAACAGACAACGTATCCGGCTCAAAAGCATAAGTTTTTACGCTTTTGTCAAAATCTTTAAGCCTTTTTCCAACTCCCATTAAAGTTCCGCCTGTACCTATTCCGGAAACAAAGCCGTCAATTTTTCGACCATTCATATTTCTTATGATTTCATCTCCGGTCATCTCATAATGCGAAACAATATTGTTTTTATTTTCAAACTGTTTAGTACAAAATCCTTTGATTTCATTTGCTAATGTTTCTGCCATTTTTATTGCACCAACAAAGCCACCTTCTTCTCGGCTTACTTCATGCAATATAGCACCATATCTTTTTAAAATCAGCTTTCTTTCCTCGCTCATCCAATCCGGCATAAAAATATGCACCGGATGCCCAAGTAAAGCCCCAAGCGCAGCTATGGAAATTCCCATATTCCCGCTTGTAGCTTCAACAATAGGCTGATTTTGAGTCAAAACTCCAGCTTTTATCGCCTCGTTTATTATGTAGAAAGCCGCCCTATCCTTTATACTGCCGGTTATGCTATACCATTCCAGTTTAGCATAAACACTCTTTTCAATTCCATTATGAATACACTTAATTTTAATCATTGGCGTATTGCCAATTATTTTTTTTACTTCTGAAACATCCATTGTCATCTCTCCTTCTTACTATAATATGACGAATTCGTTTCAAAAGTACTTTACCATTTAAAAAGCGTATTTGTCTACTTCAAAATCAAAAAGTATAGTATTCTGAATGATATTCATTAAGCAATTCGTCCATCCTTTTACTTAATTCAAGGAGCTCATTTGATGGCACATGCGTTTCCATTTGATTTTGAATTTCCAAATTTAATTTAATTCTCAATTCCTCAATTTCTGTTTCAATGTCTTTTAGATCTTTCATAATAATCCCCCTTCATCTTTAGATTTTACTATACAGTTCAAAAATTTACAATATATTTTTTAATGTAAATTCTCGTTCGTCTGCCATATCTTCAATATACAACTTTAACAGCGCGAAATTTGTAGAAATATGACTGCTGTTTAAATTATTTTTTAAAATAGACTCAATTTCTACCAATGCCGATTCAATTTTATGAATATCTTGATGGTCAACCAATACACTTAAAAACTTTTGATTTTTATTCCATAATTCCCTAAAACCTGTAATTTCTTGAGCTTTCTTGTCATTGTCAGTAAAACTTTCAACTTTTTCGGTATAACTTATAAGTTCCTCTGTTATGCTTTCTAAATATAGCATTTCAAATATCCCAAAAGAAAAAACAATTAAAAAGCCTATGCTTATTCCAATTACAGTTTTTTTCATCTTTCTTTTTCCTTCCTTTGAATATAATACTCTTTTTGTGCATCAACACTTAAATAAAATACATCTTCAAGCTTTAGATTATTAGTAGTTAATACATTTTCAATTTCTTTTTTAGTAATTTTTACATTGTCTATATTTTTAGTTACCAACTTCCCATCCAAAATTAAATTAACAGGCATTCCCTCATACGTAGTATTTATATTTAATTGTTCAGCACTAACAGGTCTTTTGGGTTCTTTTAGGAGAACACTAAGTTGTCCACTTGTTTCGAGTATTGCATATTGTACATCAGAAATTTTAGAAACTCCGTTTAATCTAAGCTGTTCTAATAGCTCTACTATTGTATATTTTTGTTTAATCATATTTTTTTCTATCAAGTTTCCGTTTTCTATAATAATGGTATAAGTACCTGAAATTAAGTCCTGCATAAATTGGCTTTTGGTTGTTATAAACGATAAAAGAATTTGAGTAAATGTAATTACCAATACCGGGATTACTCCACTAATTAACGGTACACCATTATTTGCCATAGGTAATGTAACCAATTCAGAAATAATCATTGTTATAGCCAATTCATATGGTTGTAATTGACCTATTTCTCGTTTTCCCATCATTCTCATAACTACTATAACGAAAATATATAAAAAAATTGCTCTAAAAACTAATATAAGCATATTTTAAAACTCCTATTCTTTTTCTATCCGCTTATATCAATTTTTCCATTATTTCAAATTTAATACCGTAATATCAAAAAAATTGTATAAAAAATAAATAACTGTTAAAAATAAGAACAAACAAAAAAGGAGGATTATTATGGATAATCAACAAAAACAAAATAGCAAAAGCGTATCGAATGACTGGAATATTGCCGGCATTGTAATTCGATTAATCGCTTCTGCTGTGGTACTTGCTATTACCGCATTTTTAACACCCGGTTTTGCAATAAACGGTATTGGGCCTTTAATTGTATCAGCGGTCGTTCTTACATTCTTAGATTATTTATTTGTTAAATTACTTGGAATAGACGCTTCTCCATTCGGACGCGGAATTGTAGGTTTTATATCAGCAGCATTAATACTATACTTAACCCAATTTTTTGTAACTGGATATAGTATTACTGTATTATCCGCTATAATCGGTGCTATTGTATACGGAATTGTAACTTACCTTATTCCCGGAAATGAAACAATGTAACATAAAAAAGGTGGACGTCAGTCCACCTTTTTTATACTTTCATCTCACTACTACCTGTATATTTTTCTTCATTCTTTATAATCGGATCAATATACTCAGCTATAAATTCCTCTACTTGTTCATTCGCTCTTCCGATATATTTTTCAGGTTTTAATATTTCTTCCATCTCTTCATCTTTTAAATCAAACGCAGGGTCATTCTTAATACGTTCAAGTAAATCATTAGGTAAGCCAAACTCTTTTACTTGTTTTCCGGCTTCCATAGAATGTTCTCTAATTTTTTCGTGAAGTTCTTGTCTGTCTCCGCCTTTTTTAACAGCTTCCATCATTATATTTTCAGACGCCATAAACGGTAATTCATCTTTGATATGCTTTTCAATTACCTTTGGATATACAACTATGTCTGAAATAATGTTTAAGTAAATAAGTAAAATCGAATCTACTGCTAAAAAACCTTCCGCAATAGATAAACGTCTATTTGCCGAATCGTCTAAAGTCCTTTCAAACCATTGCGTACTGGCAGTCATAGCAGGATTTAACGAATCCGCCATAACAAACCTAGCAAGTGAGCATATTCTCTCACTTCTCATAGGATTTCTCTTATATGGCATAGCAGACGAACCAATTTGTTTCTTTTCAAATGGTTCTTCAAGTTCTTTTAGACTTTGTAACATTCTTAAATCATTTGCAAATTTATATGCGCTTTGTGAAATTGAAGATAAAACATTTAATACCCTAGAATCGACCTTTCTCGAATACGTTTGACCTGTTATAGGATAAAGTTCAGAAACTCCAATAATTTCAGCGACTCTTTTTTCTAAAGCTTTTACTTTCTTAGAATCATTTCCAAGTAAGTCCATAAAGCTAGCTTGAGTACCGGTAGTTCCTTTAACTCCTCTTAATTTCATTGTACCTATAACGAAATCAATCTCTTGATAATCCAAATATAATTCGTGCAACCATAGACAAGCACGTTTCCCAACAGTTGTAAGTTGAGCCGGTTGAAAATGTGTAAAACCTAAAGTCGGCATATCTTTATATTTCATTGAAAAATCAGCTAATTTCTCCATTACAGCAACTAATTTCGCTTTTATAAGCTTTAGCGCATCCATCATAATAAGTAAGTCTGTGTTGTCGCCAACGTAACAAGAAGTAACGCCTAAATGCATTATAGGCATAGCCTCCGGACATTGAGCACCGTATGCATGAATATGAGACATTACATCGTGTTTAAATTTTCTTTCTTTTTCTTCAGCAACATCGTAGTTAATGTCATCCTTAAATTTTTCCATTTCTTCAATTTGAGAATCTGTAATTGGTAGTCCAAATTCCTTTTCAGCTTTAGCAAGTGCAATCCATAACTTTCTCCAAGTTCTAAACTTGTTATCATCTGAAAATAAGTAAAGCATCTCCTGACTTGCGTATCTTTTCCCAAACGGACTTTCATAAATGTTATGCATAAACGACTCCTATTCTTCCGATTAATCGGCAAAAATGTAGCTTTTTAATCAATAACAACTGTTTTGTTAATTATTTTTTAAAAAACACCGATATAATTGTATCAAATTTCGCTTATTTTGTCAACTTTGGAGGTAATTATGAAAAAAATAATAATTTTCCTCTTGATTTTACTATTAGGAGGGAGTGTATTTATGTATAATTTTGTAAAGAAAAATGGCAAACCAGACAACATCACTGTAAATTATGGAGATTCTTTATATTTCCCTACTACTATCGAAGATTCAGAATATAATCTTATCGACTTGTCTACTCTCGACACAAATTTAACAATATCTCTTAAATACGCTACAACAGATAACTTTGCCGGAGAAGAATTTTATCCGAAAATTGCAAAAGCTTACCTTCTTGAAAATACCGCAAAGAAACTAGCTAATGCAAACGAACAACTATATAAACTTGGATATAGGATTAAAGTATTTGATGCATATAGACCCAACAGATACCAATATTTATTACGTTCCGCAGCAGAAAAAATAAATCCTGCTACAAAAAGTTACATCGCAAACCCTGTAACCGGTTCTAATCATAATCGAGGAGCCTCGGTGGATATAACTTTAACAGACTTAGAAGGTCACGAATTAGCTATGCCAACAGGTTTTGACTTTTTCGGTCCCGAAGCTTCCATATATTATGACGGCTGCACTGAAGAAGAAAAATCAAACCGTGAATTACTTGGAAAAATTATGCAAGATAACGGATTTAGGCGAATTTCATCAGAATGGTGGCATTTCGACGATGTTGACTATAAAGATTACCCAATTTTAGACGTAGACTTTGATGAACTGAA
>CAYZJZ010000059.1:0-7068 GCA_964478905.1 uncultured Eubacteriales bacterium | reverse complement strand
TTAAGTTGCAGATTAAGATTATTTATTCCTAGCTCGAACTTTCCTAGAAAATAAAGTAAGTTCCGTTTTTGTACGGAACGGTCAAGACCGTTCCCTACAGATGTTGAAAGTTACACAGAGTGGACCATTCCCTACGTTGGTTTGAAGTAATACAAAATAGAGTATCACATTCAGCAGTCCAAAGTCACGCATTGTAAACCGTCCATTCATTTCCCGTAGGTAAATAAATGGAGCGACAAAAAAGACAATTTAGTCATTTTACACTGTAATAATTCGAAAAATATCTGTTGAAAAGACATTATGATTTATGATAAAATTTCCTCGTAAAGATGTTTTTAGCGAAAGAAGTGATAATAAATGAAGTGTTATCTTATGAACAAAAATACAAAAGTGGCTCTTATTGAACTCAACGAAAAAACTAACTATATAGATAAAATTTATGAAATATGCAATATCGAATATGCTCCGCTTTCTATAAAAAATGCTACAAAAGATAAATCAATAAATAATGAAAAAGCTCTAAACGAATGGTTTAAAGGAAGAGGAATTCCCAGTTGGAGAAAAGATATAGAAAATTTTTTAGAAAAACTTAATATCTCTTCCCCGGACGAACTATTAAATAAAGCATACGCTCTATCATTGTCCGATCAATATTGGCTAAAAGAAGAAAACCAAAATATAGAATGGAAAAACATCAATTTTTTTACAAATGATTTTAAATATAAAGGATATTTTAAAGCATCACTAAGTTCTTCTTATTTTAACGACAGAATAGATTTGTATTCTCCCAATAATACAACAGATGGTATGTTACAAAAAGCTTGGATTATCGAAAACGGGAATAGAATTTTAGTTAAAGGAACATATTCCGCCTCAAGGCAAGAACCAATAAACGAATGGCTAGTTTCTGAAATTTGCCGTAGATTAAATATGGACTATTGCAATTACGGAATTGACATTATGGATAATAAACTCGTATCTAAATGTAACTGCTTTATAAATGATAACGAAGAAATTATTACTGCATATGAAATTTTTAATTCAAAACGCCAAAGCAATGATATAAACGACTATGAACATTATATAAACATTTTAGAAGAAAATTCAATTATTAATGCAAGAGAAAAATTAAATGATATGTTTTTAGTTGATTATATCGTTATGAATTTTGATAGACATATGAAAAATTTCGGTATAATAAGGAATGTTGAAACATTAAAATGGGAACGTGTATGCCCTATTTTTGATACCGGGGAATGTATGGAATGTGATAAATTATTAAACGAAATGAATTTTAAAGATGGGAAATGTAAATTTTTCAAAAATACAAATAAAAAATTTTCGGATTTATTAAATTATATAGATATTTCCAAATACGATTTCTCTAAATTAGATAATTTATCTGAGTTATTAAAAGAAAAGCTTTGTCTGTATAAAGAATATACAGATATGTCGAATGAGCGTATAGAAAAACTATGTAAAGGATTACAGTTACGTATAGACAAGTTAAAAAATCATAATATCACAAGCCAACAAAAAATGTGAAACAGAAGTTTACTTACACTTCTGTTTCACATTTTTATTTCAAGTTTTTGTATTGAGATATGAGAGAATTATACTTTTTTATTGAACAATAATATTTCTAATCTTATCTATATACATATCAGATAAGCTCTCCGCAATTTCAGCAGAAACGCCTTCGCTATAAACCGTACAAACTGGTTCATCGGCATCAGGCAAAACCAAAACCCAACCTTTATCATGGTGAATTTTTACGCCTTCAAATAATTCCATATTATTCTCGGTCTTTTCTTGGGTTAAAGCTCTCATAACTTTTCCCTTTGCATCCCAAGGACAATCAATGTTCTTCTTAATCATATGGAACTCAGGTATAGACTTCACAAGCTCAGCAACACTAGTTTTTTCCTTTGAAATATAATTTATAATCTTTGCAGTAGCAGCAAAAACATCATAATTTAATATAAAGTTTTTCTTAGCTTCAGCAGTAGAATTAGCAATCAAAGTACTCATATGTTCTTGTTGACTCGTCTTTGTTCTAACAATTCCGGCATTTATCTTAGTCGCAATTTGTTCCATAACCTCAGTAGTAGTAAACGGAACAACAATCTTATTTACTTCTTTTAGCTTAACAGAAATTATCGAAAGTAGCGCAGTATATAAATCATCTTTTATAACATTTCCTTCATTATCAATTAAAACCATAGATTCAGCATCGTTACTTACTCTAATTCCAAAATCAGCTCCGTTGTTTACAACCTTTTGGCTCAAAATACTAAGATCATCTTCACCATTATCACGTCTTTCATTAATAATAGTACAATTTAGGTCTCTTAGTACCTTTTCCATCATCTCATACACAAATCCGTCGCACTTTCCAACAACAACTTTAACATTATTCTTACGAATAGTCTCTAAATCCAAAGTGTTAAGTAAATTCTGCATATAGAAATAATTATAATTTTCAAGCATATTTGTTTCCTTAATTTTCTCAACATTTACACGTCTAAATTCACCGGTAACAAACATATTCTCAATTTTTCTCTCAAGTCCTCTTGCAATGTTAACACCCTTAGAATCCAAGAAATTTATTCTAATTCTATCATCATTTTGAGGCTCTAGTGAAATATGAATTCCACCATCCATTCCAAAGAAATTAATAACATTTCTAACTATCGGTAACATAGTATGACCTAAATCAAAAACTTCAACTCCGGTAGAAGATGCCCCGGCAAGCATAGAAGTTTTAAGTAATGATGCAGCAGCAGAACTATCCGCAGAAATAGCTAACTTCATTCCCGGTTTTAACACAGACGCATACGCAATAGCGAGTTTAGAAGCATATTCAGGAGTAATTTCAACATTCATTTCTCCTGTAATTCCCGACTTACCGAATAAAGTTCTACTAACCTTTGTTCCCCAAATAATACTTTCACTAACCTCTGTTGCAGTTTGAATAATCTTGTTTGGCCAAATCTTAATTCCAGACTTAACAATCGCTCTATCCTTTATTTGACATTCATCTCCAATTACAGCTTCTTCTAAAACTGTAACATTAGACTTAACATTATTTCCATAACATAAAATTCCGGCACTAATCCTAGAATTAGGACCAACGTGTGTGTTTTGCCAAATAATACTTCTCTTAATAGTCGCATTATCATCAACAACAACATTTTCTCCTAAAACAGTAAATTCGTGAAGTTCAACATTCTTACCAATTTTACAGTTATTTCCAATAACAACCGGAGCAACGATTTTAGCGGTAGGATCAATTTCAACATTTTTGCCTACATAAACTCCGTTTCTGTTTTCAAACTCGGAAGTTAAATCAATATTTACTTTTCCTTCTAATATATCAATATGAGATTGAATATATGAACCAATATCTCCTACATCACACCAGTAATCAGTCGTTGTATAACCATATAAGTCATTTCCCTCATTCATAAGTAATGGGAATAAATCTTGGCTAAAGTCAAACTTCTTATTTTTTTCAAAATACGATAAAGCCTTAGGCTCTAATATGTACATACCAGTATTAGCTAAATTGCTAAACACTTCTCCCCAACTAGGTTTTTCCAAAAATCTTACGATTTTTCCGTTTTCATCAGTCATTACAACTCCATATTCAAGAGGAACAGCAACTTCCTTTAAAACTAATGTACAAATTGTATTTTTAGACTTATGGAATTCAATAGCTTTAGTTAAGTCTATATCAGTTAAAGCATCACCACTTATAACAACAAATGTATCGTCCAAAAATTCTTCGGCATTTTTTACACTTCCGGCAGTTCCAAGCGGAGAATCCTCTATAAAATACTTTATATTAACTCCCATTTCACTACCGTCGCCAAACATATCCTCTATTTTTTCAGGTAAAAATTGAAGTGTAACTCCAATATCAGTAATACCATTTCTTTTTAATAACTCAATAATTCTTCCCATTACAGCTTTGTTCATAATAGGTACTATAGGCTTTGGTCTTCCGCATGTAAGCGGTCTTAATCTAGAACCTGCGCCTCCTGCCATAATAATTGCCTTCATTAAACTACCTCCTTAAATTCATCTTTTATTCTTTCTAAACAACTAACTTTTCTCCTAAATAAAAAAGGTGGACTAAAGTCCACGCTATGTTGACCTTCGGTCAACAACATCAATGAATTCTTTTTTGTTTTCTGTCGGTCGTTCGAGCTAATAATTAAAATTTTATACGCGAATTCTATTCGCTAAATTTTAATTATATAAAGTTGAGTTGTAGATTAAGATTATTTACTCCTAGCTCGAACTTTCCTAGAAAATTAAACAGGGAACGATTTTCTCCTCGTTCCCTCATTTAATACATTATTATAAACAATAAAGCTATCAATGGTATTAGGAGATGTTGTTTTTAGTTAACCGATTTTTTGTAACTTTTCTTCTTTTCTTGAAGATTTCTTAGTAGTAGTCTTATTCTCCACAACAGTATGAATTACCTTCTTATCATTTAATTCTTTCATACCCTCTTTTAATTCTGTATTTTCCCAAGAAATATTTTTTGCTTCCTCAACAACTTCTTTATACACTGAATATGTTTGATCAGCAATACCGTTCCAATTGTACATTTCGTGAACTTTTCGCATAGCATTGTTCTTAATTCCTTCAACCATATTGTTATGATTATGAAGCAATTCCAAAATACAATCAGCTAATGAATTCGAATTTCCTGTATAAGCTTTCATTCCATCATATCCGTGATTGATTATTTCTCCAAGGCCTCCGGCTTGAGAAACAACGGTAGGAACATTCGCAACCATTCCTTCCAAAGCAACAATTCCAAACGGTTCATACAGACTAGGGAATACAGCAACATCAACACATTTATATAATTTCAACAAATCTTCATCACTTATATAACCGGTAAATAAAGTCTTATGAGCACAACCTGTAGCCCAAGCTCTTCCCTTAAATTCATCAAGTAGCGGACCTTTTCCGGCAAATACAAATTTAACATCGTTATAGTATTGGCAGATTTTCGGCATAGCATCAATTAAAACTTGAACACCTTTTTCATTAACCATTCTTCCAACGAAGAATACAATTTTTTCATTATCCATTGCGAATTTTCTTCTAAATTCCCAATCTCTCTCTATTCCATCAAATTTATGAACATCAACGCCATTAAATATTACTCTTATTTTAGACTCAGGCAATCCCCAAATGTTAGTAATTTCATTTTTCATATATTGGCTGTTGCAAATAACCTTCCAAGATTCATAAGTAAGCCACCATTCGCTATTATGAATATATTCTTGCATTTCATTGTGAATTCCGTTATTTCTTCCATGTTCAGTAGCATGAATTGTAGAAACTAGCGGAGTTTTATATGCATGTTTTAAAGTTTTAGCAGCATATGCAACCAACCAATCGTGAGCATGAATAACATCAAATTTTCCAACACAATTTATAACCTCAACAGCTCTTTCTATCATTGCAAAATTCATATGCAAAGTCTGTTTTAAGAAATCTCCTTTAGTATCAGGTCCAACAGTATGAACACGGTGAACATATACATTTTTATCCTTTTCAAATTCTTTTGTGTTTTTATCCATACATGTAACAACATGTACTTCATTTCCTTTTTCACCTAAATTTTGAGCCAGATCATAAACAACTCTGGAAATTCCTCCTACTATTCTTGGCGGGTATTCCCATGACAACATCAATATTTTCATTTTCTTGCCCCTCTCTTCTAAATGTATTTTAATTATTTTTTCCCAAAAGTATAAATATTGAAAAACCTCAATATTTTTCAGTAATTCAATACTCATTCATTGTAATAAAAAAAAAATGGTTTGTAAACAAAAAACATAATTTAATAAAAAAAAAAAGATTTTTTTGTCGTAAATTTCTACTTAAGCTTTTTATATAAATGCCGATAAGTATCTTGTGTTTAGGAATAACTTTTGGTTTATGATGGCGAAAAATAAAGTAAATATCGGTATTTTAGTTGTTTTAATCTCTTCTTATTTCACAATAATATATTTCTAAACATAGTATAATATGAATTCTTTTGATTCATACTTAAACTAAAACTAAAAATTGTGCCAATTTTAGGGGGTCAATATGCAAAAGATTATCGTGGATATCAAAGACAATTTTAATTATATACGAGACATTGCAAAAAAAGAACAATGTGAGAAATTTACTTTTAGAGCTTATAAAAACAAGCTTATTTTCTATTCTGAAGACGAAGCTTTTCTAAAGCTAAAAGTTTCTGAAGTTCTAACAGAATATGTTATAAATTGTGAAGAAGAAAAATTACTAAAAGGTTTAATTTATTCAGACTATCCTATTTTTACTTCTTTGGAAAAATCAAATGTATTAAATTCTGCTGTAAAATTAATTAAAAATCACGATAATGATTTCTTGAGAATGCTTATTTTATTAAAGAGACGCTTTTTGGTAAAACAAAATATTTTAGAATATTTAACAGATAATTCTTATTTAAACCTTTCCGGATTTATAAGATTTAGATTGTCCGGGTATAAGAAAATGTTAGTTGAATTAATCCAAAAGGTAGTTGAAGATTATAAACTTCAAAAAGAATATAAAGAATTTATAGATATGTTGAAATTTTTTGTTGAAACTCAAAAAAACAGATGCCCCAAACTACACATTATATTTGAAGATAATGGAGAATATTTAATTTTAAACGAAAGAAATAAAAATATTACTGAAAGTTGTTTTGAAGAATTTACAGAAACAAAAGAACAAAATAACTTAAATAATGAAGACGTATTAATAAGTTCGTTAATTACGCTTGCTCCAAAAAAAGTATTTCTTCATTTTGAAAGTGAAAATTATAACAAAAAGATAGTAAACACTATTGAACAAATTTTTGAGAATAAAGTTTCTATTTCTTCAGAGCCTTTACTCGAATTAGTAAGGTAAACAAAAAGAGCTGTAAAAAACTCACAAAACTCATAAAGTACAATGCTTTATGTCAATAATAAATGAGTCTTTTTACAGCTCTTTATTTTTTTGAACTAATTTTCAGCAGCTAACGCT
>CAYZJZ010000058.1:2659-7309 GCA_964478905.1 uncultured Eubacteriales bacterium | reverse complement strand
AAAAAATAATATAAAGAATTGCAAAAAAATTGACTTGATAATTTTGTTGTGATAGACTTTGAACTGGATGGAAAATCTAATTTTAGGGAGGAATTAAAATGAATAAAAAGACTATTGAAGATATTGATGTTAATGGAAAGAAAGTTTTAGTTCGTTGTGATTTTAATGTGCCATTAGATGTTAATGACAAGAGTAAAATTACCGATGATAGGAGAATTACAGAGGCTTTGCCTACTATTAAATATTTAATGGAACATAATGCGAAGGTTATTCTTTGCTCTCATATTGGTAAAACAAAAGATAAACAAACTTTAGCTCCTGTTGCTAAAAGATTATCTGAATTATTAAACAGAGATGTACCTTTTGCAAAAGACGTAGTTGGAGAAGATGCTAAGAGTAAAGTTGCTGAATTAAAAGATGGCGATGTAATGTTACTTGAAAATGTTCGTACACATGCTGAGGAAGAAGCAAATGATCCGGCGTTTGCTAAAGAACTTGCGTCTTTGGCTGAAATATATGTAAATGATGCTTTTGGTACTGCTCATCGTGCTCATGCTTCAACTGCCGGAGTTGCTGATTATTTACCTGCTGTTTGCGGTTATTTAATTCAAAAAGAAATCGGTATTATGGGAGATGCGTTAGAAAATCCAAAGAGACCGTTTTTAGCTATTTTAGGTGGCGCAAAAGTTTCTTCTAAAATTGGTGTTATAGAGAATTTATTGGATAAAGTTGATGCTTTAATGATTGGCGGAGGAATGACTTATACTTTTGCTAAGGCTATGGGCGGAAATGTAGGAGAGTCTATTTGTGAAACAGATAAATTAGATTTGGCTAAAGAGATATTGGCTAAGGCTAAAGATAAAGGCGTAAAGGTTTACTTACCGGAAGATAGCGTATGTGCTAAAGAAATTGCTGAGGGAACTGAAACTAAGGTTATGCCAAGTAACGATATTCCTGAGGGTTGGGAAGGATTAGATATTGGACCGAAGTCTGCTGAAGAATTTGCAAAGGCTATTGGAGAATATAAGACTATTATTTGGAACGGACCTATGGGATTTTCTGAAATCAGTACATTTGCTAATGGAACTGTAAAGGTAGCTGAAGCTTTGGCTAATAATACTGATGCTACTACTATTATCGGTGGCGGAGATTCTGCGGCTGCTGTTGAGAAATTCGGACTATCTTCTAAAATGACTCATGTGTCAACTGGTGGCGGAGCATCTTTAGAATTTATAGAAGGAAAAGTATTACCGGGAATTGATTGTTTAAACAATAAGTAATTTTTATGGAGGGAGCTATCGTGGTTGAAAAATGGCTAGATATGGCTATACGTGATTTAAAGTCGGCCAAAGTTTTATTTGAACATGACTGTGGTAATGACTATGTTGCATTTCATTGCCAACAAACTATCGAAAAAGCTTTAAAGGCTCTTATCATATATTTATATGCTACTTTAGAACAAGGACACAGCTTATTGTATTTATGCAAAAAAGTAATGGTACAAAGAGAAGAATTTTCACAATATTTAAAGGATTGTGCATTTGTTAACCAATATTACATAGAAACCAGATATCCTAATGAAAATGCGATTACTGTATCTAATGAGGAAGCTGAAAATTGTTTAAATATTGCTGAAAATATTTTGAATGCAGTTAAAGAAGTTATAAAAATATAGGGAGGAATGTGTTATGCGTAAAAAAATTGTTGCGGGGAATTGGAAGATGAACAAAACTGCGCTAGAAGCAATTGAGTTTGTAAATGGACTAAAAGACAAAGTAAAAGATGCTGAAAATGAAGTAGTTGTTTGTCCTACTTTTACTGCTTTATCTGCTGTTGTTTTGGCTACAAAAGGTACTAGCATTAAAGTAGGAGCACAAAATATTCACTGGGCGGATAATGGAGCATTTACCGGCGAAATTTCCGGAGAAATGTTAAAAGAAACCGGCGTAGAATATGTTATAATAGGACATTCTGAAAGAAGACAATATTTTGGAGAAACTGATGAAACTGTAAATAATAGACTGAAAGCTGCACTAAAATATGAATTGAAACCAATTGTATGTGTTGGAGAAACTTTAGAAGAAAGAGAAGGCGGAGTAACTAATAAAGTTTTGGAAACTCAAACTACCGGAGCATTAAAAGATATATCTTCTGAGGATGTAAGTAATATGGTAATTGCATATGAACCAGTTTGGGCAATTGGTACTGGAAAAACTGCTTCTTCTAATGATGCGAATGAAGCTTGTAAATTTATTAGAAGCGTAATTGAGAAATTATATAATAAAGAAGTTGCTGAGAATGTAAGAATTCAATATGGTGGAAGCGTAAAGCCTGGTAATGCTCACGAATTGTTTACAACGTCAGATATTGATGGTGGATTAGTTGGTGGAGCAAGTCTTAAAGTTGATGACTTTAGTGAAATTGTGAAAGGATAGAAAAAGGGAGCGAAAAAAATGAAGAATAAATTGGTTACACTTATAATTATGGATGGATTTGGAATAAATCCTGAGAATAAAGGAAACGCTATTGTTGCTGCTAATAAAGTTAATTTGGATGGATATATGAGCAAGTATCCTACTTCAAGACTAAAGACAAGTGGTCTTGCTGTTGGATTACCTGAAGGACAAATGGGTACGTCTGAAGTTGGACATATGAATATGGGAGCAGGACGTGTTGTTTACCAAGAGCTTGCTCGTATTTCAAAATCAATTGAAGATGGCGATTTCTTTAAGAAAGAAGAATTTTTAGGTGCTATTGAAAATTGTAAAAAGAATAATTCTAAATTACATTTATATGGCCTACTTTCTACCGGTGGAGTTCATAGCCATACAAGTCATTTGACAGCTTTATTAAAGCTTGCAAAGGAAAATGGATTAAAAGATGTTTATGTTCATTGCTTTTTAGACGGGAGAGATGTTCCGCCGACGAGTGGAAAAGGTTTTGTGGAGGAGCTTCAAAAAACTTTAAGCGAAGTTGGAGTTGGAAAAATCGCTACTGTTATGGGAAGATATTACATAATGGATAGAGATAAAAGATGGGAGAGGCTTGAACTTGGCTATAACGCAATGGTTATGGGAAAAGGAGAAACTTTTGATGATCCTGTAAAGGCGGTTGAAGCGTCTTATGCAAAAAATGAAACCGATGAATTTATGAAACCGGTTGTAATTACTGAAAATGGTAGTCCTGTTGCTACAATTGATGCAAATGATTCTATTATTTTCTATAATTTTAGAACGGATAGAGCTAGAGAAATTACATGGGCGCTTATGAATGAAGAGTTTGACGGATTTAACCGTCCGAAAGGCTGTTTCCCATTGTATTATGTTTGTATGACACAGTACGATGAAAACTTAAAAAATGTTCATATTGCTTTTAAACCTGAAGTTTTGGTTAATAAATTAGGCGAATATTTGAGTAAAAAAGGATACAGACAACTTAGAATTGCTGAAACTGAGAAATATGCTCATGTTACATTCTTCTTTAATGGTGGAGTAGAGCAAATTTCTGAGGGCGAAGATAGAATTTTAGTGCCTTCTCCGAAGGTTGCTACTTATGATATGCAACCGGAAATGAGTGCTTATGAAGTTGCTGGTAAAGCAGTAGAAGCTATTGATAAGCGAATTTATGATGTTGTTATATTAAACTTTGCTAACCCGGATATGGTTGGACATACCGGTAACTTTGAAGCTGCTAAAAAGGCAGTGGAAGTTACTGATGAATGTGTAGGCAAAGTTGTTGATGCTGTACTAAAACAAGACGGATATGTTTTAATAACATCTGATCACGGAAACGCTGATGTTATGTTTGATTATGAGAAAAATGAGCCAGTTACTTCTCATACAACTAACGACACACCGTTTATTTTGATAGGAACAGATGCTAAAAAAGTAAGAGAAGGGGCTTTATGTGATTTAGCTCCGACTATTCTTACATTGCTTGGTGAAGAAGTACCGGTTGAGATGACAGGAAAGTGTCTTATTGATGCAGAGTAAAGATATAGCGAGGAGTGAAATTTATGAATAATCGTCCGAAAGGATATCAAAATATAAATATGAATATTAAAAATACTCAATATTCCAGAGTGGGTAATCAACAAGGACATGCATCAAGGAGTAATCAAAATATATCAAGAAATCAACAAATTACCCATAGAGCTCGTAATAATCAAATGCATAATGGAGTAAATTATTCTAGTAAGAGTAAAGTTTCTAGACCTAGGAAACGTAATTTTGCTAAGAATATATTTATTGATAAGAGAGGTAAATTAAAGTTGCTTGGCAAAGTTGCTGCTGGGACGTTGACAATTTGCACTGTTACCGGATTAGGTGTTGCTGGTAGAACTGCGTATGATATTTTAAGATTTAACGCGTTTGTTCATAGTGAAGATTATCAAAAAATTGTAGAAATGATTGGCAATAATTATGATAATTCTGAGTATTTACAAGTAAGTATTCCACGAGAGGCTTATGATGAATATACGGAAAAAACGTTAAAAAATGCTGTAAAAAACGAGCCTAATATGCAAAAATTCTTACAAGAAGAAGAATTTAGTCCCGAAGTTTGGGCGTACCTTTTGACGGGAGAAGCTGATAGAAGTGAAATAACAGAGGGAGAGATATTAGAAGCGTTAAACGATTATTTCCCATATGC
>CAYZJZ010000058.1:0-2559 GCA_964478905.1 uncultured Eubacteriales bacterium | reverse complement strand
TCGAATCAATGAAAAGTCCAGAGAACTTAGATTTGATGATTTTGATAGATAAAACATAATAAGGGAGGAAATAAAAAATGAAAGCAAAAAGTATTATATATCTTTTGCTTGTTCTCGTAATTACGGTTGCCTTAGGTTTTGGCACGTATTTTGGAGTTAATATTGCCGGAAATCAAATTATTCCGGGAACATCTAATATGAGAATGGGATTAGATATAGCCGGTGGCGTAAGACTTGTGTATAAGCCTGTTGGAGATAATATTACAAGTGAAGGACTTGCTACTGCACAAACAGTATTTAGAAAAAGATTAGACACAAAAGGACTAAACGAAGCAACAGTAACCGTTGATGACACAAATCTTTCAAATCTGATGATTATTGTTGAAATACCGGGATTTACTGATCCTGCGGAAGCTAGTGAATTCTTAGGTAAAACTGCGAAATTACAATTTGTTGAGCCGATGAATGTAACTGTGGATGATGAAGGAAATACAGCTTTAATGCCTGATGTTTCTAAAGTAGTTATGGAAGGTGCAGATGTAGAAAGTGCTAAAGCTTTATACGGCTCAATGTCTAATGACCCTACTCAAGGGAATTCGTATTTTATACAACTTCAAATTTCTTCGGTTGCACAAGCAAAGTTTGCTGAGGCTACCGAGAGATTAATAGGACAACCTATATTTATTTTATTGGACGAAGAAGTTATATCTTATCCTACTGTTCAATCAAAAATAGATACGGCTAATCCTGTTATAACAGGTAATTTTACTCAAAAAGAAGCTCAAGAACAAGCAGATTTAATATCTTCAGGAGCTCTACCTTTCTCACTTCAAGTAGAAAGTCAACAATACATAGGGCCAACAATTGGTCAACAAGCTTTTGATATAACATTAAAAGCCGGCCTTGTAGCATTAATTTTTGTTGTATTGTTCTTGATTGGTATATATAGATTACCGGGAGTAGTATCTGTTATTAACTTAATTTTATTCTCAATTTTATACATTCTAATTCATGAATGGGGACAAGTTACATTAACTTTACCGGGAATTGCTGGTATGATTTTATCAATTGCTATGGCAGTTGACTCTAGTGTAATTATTTACGAGAGATTAAGAGAAGAATTAGCAGCAGGAAAGACATTAAAAACATCAGTAGATTTATCTTTTGGACGTGCATTTTCAGCGATTCGTGATTCTAACCTTACAACAATTATTTCAAGCTTAGTTTTGTGGTATTTTGGAAATGGACCGGTTGAAGGATTTGCTATTGCATTATTCATCGGAACATTGTTAAGCTTGTTTATGTCTACAATTGTTTTAAGATTTATGATGAAGAATGTTGCTAATGTATTTTCAAAAAATACTGCGTTATATGGTGGAAGAAAAGGGGGTAAAACAAATGAAGTTTGATTTCGTAGGTAATAGAAAGATTTTCTTCGGAATATCTTTAACATTAATTATACTTGCATTTGTATCCTTCTTTGTAAAAGGGTTTGAGCAAGATATTGAATTTAAAGGCGGTACAATTATTGAAGTTGAATTGAATTCTGAAGTTGCCAATTCTGATATAGAGGCTCTTGTAAAAGAGGTAGTTATAAATGAACAACCGAGAGTACAAAAATCTGAGCAAAGAGATGATAACGGAAATGTTATAAAATCAGGTGTTACCATTAGTACAAGTGCTTTGGAAGAAGACCAAAAGAATTTAGTTATAAACAAAATTGCCGAAAAATATGGTATTGAAGACATTGATAGCAAGGCTACTTTTAGAACAGTAAAACCTACTTTCGGAGATGAAATGAAGAGTCGTGCTATTCAAGCCACAATTTGGGCATCTATTGCTATTATTATTTATATAGCTCTAGGATTTAAGAATATTGGCGGTATGTCTGCTGCAATTAGCGCATTTATGGCATTAGCTCACGATATAATAATAACAATTATGGCATATTCAATATTCGGATTACCTCTTAACACGACTTTCGTAGCGGTAATTCTTACGATACTTGGATATTCGGTAAATGATACAGTTGTTATCTACGATAGAATAAGAGAAAATCAAAATCTTCATAGAAAAATGCCTGTTGATGAACTTATTAATTTAAGCATTAATCAGTCTTTAAGAAGAACTATATTTACAAGTGTATCTGTAATTGTAGCTTTAGCTTTATTATTTGGATTTAGCATATACTTTAACGTTGGATCTATACAAGAATTCTCATTGCCTCTACTTGTAGGAATGATTGCCGGAACATATTCTTCGATATGTTTATCTGCAAATATATGGTCAGTATGGATGATGCGTAAAACTAAAAAAGCTTAAATATGTTTTGGTGTTGTTTAAATGAGAGACTGTAAAAACTCGTTTATCATTTAAATAATGTATTGTATTGTATCTTGTTTCATAAAAATATTTTTTGTTTCACTTGGTACAGTACAATGCATTATGAATTTTATGAGTATTTTTATAGTCTCTTTTTTTGTTTTTAAAAGTTATTGCTTAGGCTTATTCTTTGTCAAACATCAAATTTGAATGGTAATTCTAAAAATATTTAAATTT
>CAYZJZ010000057.1:0-7355 GCA_964478905.1 uncultured Eubacteriales bacterium | reverse complement strand
TCGACAAATTTTGAGTATGATGTGCGAAATAAATATGGTTTGAATGTTGGATAAAGTCTTGATTTTTATTGGATATTTTTGTATCATATATAAGTGATACTAAAGATACGGGGGAAAGATTATGGGCAGAAGTTATTTTAATGACGGGATTACGGGAAATGGTCGTTTGCTTATTTCTTTTACAGATAAAGGTGAGGCTAATAGAATTTTTTGGCCTGAACAAGATTATGTTCAACAGATAAATAATATTTTTACCGGAATTAAGTTTGATGATTCGGATACGAGATTTTTGAATGAAAACCTTTGGTATGTTGAACAAAGTTATGAGCCTAATAGTAATATTCTTATAACTATGTTTGAAAATTCAGATTTCGGACTTAGAATTTTTCAAAAGGATTTTGCATTAAATGACCGAGATGTTTGGATTAGAAATTATACTATAAAAAATATATGTGATAGAAAACTTAATATAAAAATGTTTTTACATACTGATTTTATTACTGAAAGTCATAATGTAAGAAGCGGAATGATGAATTTTGAGGAGAATTTTGCTTATATATATAACAAGGAACATACGATTACAATTGGTGCGGATAAAGAGATTAAAGGGTTTCAGTTCGGAGATAGTTTAGAAGCGGCTAGAAAGGATTCGTTGTTCGGAAAAGACGAAATTTCTATGACTTCTAATATGGCGTTAAAATGGGAAAATGGGAAATTAAATCCTAATGAAGAATGTGAGTTTAATTTGTTTTTTTGCTTTTCTTATGATATGGAGAGCGGAAAAGAGATTTTTAATAATGTAAAAAATGAAAATGTAAGAAATTTAATTGAAGACGAAAAGAAATATTGGAAATGTGAATTGAAAAAGTACGATAGATTACTTACCGGAAATGAAAAAATAGACGATGTTTATTTAAAAGCTATTTTGACTTTTAAGTTGCTTACTAATCGCGATACAGGGGCTATTTTAGCTGGTGTTGAGGTTGACGAAAATTATACTAGATGTGGGAGATACGGATATTGTTGGCCGAGAGACGGATTTTTTATTACTAGAGCGTTTGATTTATGTGGAATGAGAGAAGAAGCTGAAAAGTTTTATACTGTTTGGGCGAAACGCGCTCAATTACCGAATGGCGCTTGGCAACAGAGATATTTTCTAGACGGAAAACTTGCACCGTCTTGGGGAGTACAGTTAGACGAGATTGCGGCTATTATTTATGGTGTTTGGGAACACTACAAATATACAAAGAGTATTAAGTTCTTAGAGGAAATGTGGGAATGTATAAAGAAAGCTGCGGAATACTTAAATGATAATATAGATAAAGATTCCGGACTACCTAGAGCATCGTATGATTTATGGGAAGAAAGAATAGGAGAACATACTTATACTTCCGGTGCTGTTGCGTCTGCATTAAAA
Organism: uncultured Eubacteriales bacterium; assembly: GCA_964478905.1. Classification (GTDB taxonomy): domain Bacteria; phylum Bacillota; class Clostridia; order TANB77; family RGIG9151; genus RGIG9151. The sequence goes on along the minus strand of CAYZJZ010000057.1, from coordinate 5,938 downwards.
ATTGCCGGTGATATAGCTGACGAGTTAAATGTTGATGTTCCTATTGCTAAGATCTGGAGAAATACTTCTGAAGATATTATAAAAAATATAGAAGAAAAACTTTGGAATGAGGATGAAAAGAGATTTATAAGGGGAATTAAAACACGCCTTAATTGGTGGAATTGTGAGACAGTGGAGATTGAAACTAATAAAATGGGATATAAGTTACCGGTTGCTGCTGTGGATTTGTGTGTGGATATAAGTTTATTAGGTTTGGCTGTTCCATTTGGTATTTTTGATCCTAAGGATGATAGAATTAAGAAAACTGTAAGAGCGATAGAAGATAGGTTAGATGGTTTCCCGTCCGGTGGATTTGGGCGCTATGAGTATGATCCGTATATTGGAGGAAATCCTTGGATTGTATCTACATTATGGCTTGGTATGTATTATGCTGAAATTGGCGATACTGTAAAAGCGAAAGAATTACTTGGTTGGGCAGTTAAGAATTCTACAAATCTTGGATTTTTACCGGAACAAGTGGATAAGTTTAATGGAAATCGTGCTTGGATTTCCCAACTTTCTTGGTCTTGTGCGATGTTTATTATATTGTTAGATAGATTAAAGTAAAGTATATGCTACTTTAGATGTCGGAGGTAAAGATGGCGAGTAAGGTTACCAGTATGTTTTTTTGTAACAATTGTGGATATGAGTCTCCTAAATGGCTTGGAAAGTGTCCTGCTTGTAATGAGTGGAATACTTTTGTTGAGGAAAAGGTCCAAAAGGCTAAGAATGGGAACGTTCGAGAAAAGATAGATTCTAATATTGTTAAGCTGTCTGAGATACAAATTGAAAAGGGACAAAGGTTTGAAACGGGTTTCGGAGAATTAAATCGTGTTTTGGGTGGTGGACTTACAAAGGGCTCTCTTACTTTAGTTGGTGGAGATCCCGGAATAGGAAAGTCTACTTTGATTTTACAAATGTGTGATAGGATAGTTTGTGGTGGGAGTGTTTTGTATATTTCCGGCGAGGAGTCGGGAAGTCAAATAAAAATGCGTGCTGATAGGCTACAAATTAAAAATGATAATATTTTGTTTTTGAGTGAAACAGATATGAATGTTATTGAAGAAAAACTTAAGGAAAATAAGCCGGAGTTACTTATTATAGACTCTATACAGACTATGTATGATCCTACAATGGATTCTACTGCCGGTAGTGTTGGCCAAGTTAGAGCTATTACTGGTAGACTTATGGAGATTGCTAAAAAACAAGGAATTACTACCATAATTATCGGCCATGTGACTAAAGAAGGTACTATTGCGGGGCCTAGAGTTTTGGAACATATGGTAGATACTGTTTTATATTTAGAGGGAGAAAGATATTTTTCATACAGGATTTTGAGGGCAGTTAAAAACAGGTTTGGCTCTACTAATGAAATTGGTATTTTTGAGATGAGGGAAACCGGACTTGAGGAAATAACTGATCCTACTCAGATTATGATTTCAGAGAATAAAAATTCCCCAGGTTCAGCGGTTGTTTGTACGCTTGAGGGAACACGTCCTATGTTAGTCGAGGTTCAAGCTTTAGTTACTCAAACTCCGTTCGGAATGCCGAGACGTATGTCTACCGGATTGGATTTTAACAGGCTTATACTTCTTGCGGCTGTTCTTGAAAAAAAGGCCGGGATGAATTTATATAACCAAGATATTTACTTAAATGTTATTGGTGGAATAAAGTTAAATGAACCTGCGGTTGATTTAGGGGTTGCGGTTGCTGTTATGTCCGGATTTAGAAATCGCCCTATAAAGCCGGGAGGAGTTATTATCGGAGAGGTTGGATTAACCGGCGAGATAAGAGGAGTAAATTTGATAGAAAAAAGAATATACGAAGCTGAAAAAACAGGTTTTAACTATTGCGTTATTCCTAAAAGCAATGGGAAAAAACTTGATGGAAAATACAAAATAGAAATTGTTGAAGCTGAGAGCTTGGCTGATGTTTTAGGTAAAATCAGCGAGTAAGATTGGAGTGGACAATATGAGAGATAAAGATGTAATTGAAGTATTAAAAACTATTGCACCTGGTACGGAGTTTAGAGAGGGACTTGAAAATGTATTAAAGGCTAAAACCGGTGGACTTATTGTTGTTGGGGATTCCCAAGAGGTTCTTAGCTTAATTGATGGTGGAGTAAAGCTTAATGCGGATTACTCTCCTGCACTTTTATATGAACTTGCAAAAATGGATGGTGCGATTATTGTTAGCAAGGACTTAAAGAAGATTTTGTGCGCTAATGTTCAACTTGCTCCGGATCACTCTATATCTACTAATGAAACAGGTACTCGTCATCGTACTGCTGAGCGTTTTGCGAAACAAACCGGTGAACTTGTTATAAGTGTTTCTCAGCGTAGAAATGTTATTACGTTGTTTAAGGGTAATACAAGATATGTACTGCCTGATACTTCTGTTGTTTTAACTCGTGCTAATCAGGCTATGCAAACTTTGGAAAAGTATAAAGCGTCGCTTGACGGAGTTATGAACAATTTAAATGCTTTGGAATTTGAGGATATGGTTACTGTTGAAAATGTTTGTACTGCGGTTCAAAGAATAATGTCTGTTTTAAAGATTTCCGAAGAAGTTGAAAGATATATTTATGAGCTTGGAGACGAAAGTCGATTAGTTGAGATGCAACTAAATGAATTACTTGGTACTACTAAACAAGATTTAGACTTGATACTAAAGGATTATATGGAAGTTAATAAGAAGAATACTATTGATAATGCAAGTGGAAAGATACGCGGATTATCGTATAGCGAAATCTCGGATACTTCCGGCATAGCTAAAATTATTGGCTATAATTCGTCTCAACAATTTGATATGTTGATTTCTCCTAAGGGGTACAGGATTTTATCTATGATTCCAAGACTTCCTACAAATGTAATTGAAAATGTTGTTGGAAGCTTTAGAAATTTGCGTGGAGTATTGGCGTCGTCTATTGAAGAATTAGACGAAGTCGAAGGAATAGGCGAAGTGCGTGCAAGGTATATAAATAGCAGCCTCAAGCGCATGAGAGAACAAACTTTATTTGATATTAGGTTTTGACAAATTGGATATTTTGTGTTATAATATCTTTCGTGAGTTGACGTAGGAAAGAAAATATTGTTAATTGATTTTAAATTAATAATATCTAATGTTGGTGGTACAGTTGAATTTAGCTGTTTATACCAATATTTAGACTCACTTTTTGGCGTTAGAACAGGGGGAAGAAATATGTTTAATATTGGTGATAAAGTTGTGTATCCTATGCATGGAGCTGGGGTTATTGAGTCGATAGAGGAAAAAGAAATTTTAGGACAAAAACAAAAATATTACATAATGAAAATGCCTATAGGAGACATTCAAGTTATGGTGCCTACAAATAATGCTCAAGAAGTTGGTATGAGAGAGGTTATTGCGTGTAAAGATGCTGATCGTGTTTTAAATGTTTTGTCTGGTGATATAACCGAGATGAATCCTAATTGGAATAAGAGATACAGAGAAAATATGGATAAGATTAAAAGCGGAAATATTTTTGAAGTTGCTGAAGTAGTTAAGAATTTAGCTCATAAGAGTACTGATAAAGGTCTTTCTACCGGAGAGAAGAAATTATATAATAGTGCTAAGCAGATTTTAGTTAGCGAGTTGGTTTTGGCTAATCAGTCTTCAAAGAATGAAATTGAAGAGTTGGTTAATGAAAAGTTAGGACTAAATGAAGAAGTTTAAAATGCCGAAAGAAGTACTGTGAGGAATCGCAGTATTTTTTTTAGACGAAAAATAGTCAGCAAAAATAATGGGTTTAATACATATTGATAAAGTTAAATGTTATTTTTTGAAAATTTGAAACATTTTTAAATTTCCAATCGTCTAATTTACAGAAAATGTTAGAAAGGATGGGTATACATATGGTAAAAGAATTTATGAAATTATTTGTTGTATGTGGTATTATTGGTGGCGTTTCTATTGCTCCCGGTATTATTAAATCTGAAAAGAAAATTGAACCGAATTTAGATTTGCCTACTGTTGGAAGTATGGAAAAACTAAAGGAATTGGTTAAGAAAAATGAAAGTAATAACAATAGATATGCTGGAATGGATTTGTTTGAGAGTTTTAGCACGAATAGTATTATGATGAAGACTGAAAGCGTTTCTGATAGTGCTACGAGTGAAAGCGTAAATAGTGATTATTCGACTACGAATGTCCAAGTTGAAGGCGTTGATGAGGCGGATATTATTAAAAATGACGGTAAATACTTATATCATTTATTAAAAAATAAACTTGTTATAAGTGAGATAAATCCAGCTGAGTCTATGAGAGTTTTAACGGAAATCAGCTATGAAGATTTTAATCCCCGAGAGTTGTATATTGACGACAATATGGTGGCTGTTATAGGAAGTTATTATAAGAGAAACGAGAATAAGCCAAGGTATTATGGTGGCGAGTCATATACGAAAGTTATTATTTATGATGCTAAAGATAAGGCTAATTTAAAAGAAGCAAAACAAGTAGAGGTTAGTGGCTATTATAATTCTTCTAGAAAAATAGATAATTCTTTGTATCTTGTTGCTCAAAAAGATATAGGTTATTATATGTTTGAAAATGAGAACTACGGAGTTATGCCTGTATATAGAGATACTGCGATAAGTGAAGATGAAAAAACGGTTAATTGTGAAGATATTTTTTACTTTCCTGAATTTGAATGTTCACAGTACATGATGACTGTTGGTATTGATTTAAGTAATTTAGATGCTGAGGCTAATATTTCTACATATTTAGGTAATAGCGAAAGTATTTATTCTTCAAAAGATAATATGTATGTTACATTTACGTCATATGACACTGAGAATAATACAGAACCGTTATATGGAGATGTAGCTTTAAGAGAAATTGTTTCTACTGCAAGTCGTTCTCAAAATACGTCTATTTACAGATTTAAATTAGAAGATGGAAAAATGAATTGTAAAGCGACTGGAAAAGTTCCAGGTTCTATATTAAATCAATTTTCTATGGACGAAAGTAATGGCTATTTTAGAATTGCGACTACTCGTGGAAGCGTAACAGGAACCGGAGATAATAAATCTCGTAATAATATGTATGTTTTAGATATGGAGTTAAAACAGGTCGGAGCGATAGAGGATATTGCACCTGGAGAAAAAATATATTCTGTGAGATACATGGGGAATAGAGCATATATGGTAACTTTTAGAAAGGTTGATCCGTTATTTGTTATTGATTTATCTAAGCCGGAAGAACCGACAATTTTAGGTAAATTAAAGATCCCGGGATATAGTGATTATTTACATCCTTATGATGAAAATCATATTATTGGCTTTGGTAAAGATGCTGCGGTTGTTGCGAATGAGGACGGCAGCTGGGGATGGGCTGATGAAGATAATACGGCCGCTTACTACCAAGGAATGAAAATTGCTATGTTTGATGTTACTGATCCGACTAATCCAATTGAGATGTGGAAAGAGGAAATTGGAGATAGAGGTACTGAATCTGAACTATTAAATAATCATAAGGCGTTATTGTTTAATAAAGAGAAAAATTTACTTGCGTTCCCAATTAGCGTTGCGAAAGTTGATAAAGAAAATGCGAAAGCTTGGACTTATGGAGAGACAACTTTTGTTGGAGCGTATGTATATGAATTAACTTTGGAAAACGGCTTTAAGTTAAAGGCTAAATTGACCAATTTAACAGAAGATGACTGGAAACGTTTGGGTAATTATTATTACGGAGATAAGTCTATTGATAGGTTAATTTATATAGGAGATAAGTTATATACAATAGCGAATAGTGGATACTGTGCGTATGATATGGGAAATGATTTTGAGAAGATTGGTGAATTAAAATTTTAGTTTACTATTTTGCCAAACAATTAGTCGGAGTAACAATTTTAGGATAAGGTTAAATCGTATTGATAAAAATA
>CAYZJZ010000056.1:0-7443 GCA_964478905.1 uncultured Eubacteriales bacterium | reverse complement strand
AGACTCCAATTAAGGTTGGTAATAAGAAAGCAACTGCCGTCCACTTTAAGCTTTGTGTCTCCTTCTTTATAGTAAGTAACGTAGTAGCGCATGGGAAATGAAATAATGAAAAAGTCATAGTGCATAAAGCCGTAACATATGTCCAGCCATTATCCACCAATATACTTTTTAGTGCATCCAAATTCTCGTAACCGGTAAGCATTCCGGTAGACATATACGACATAAGTATGATAGGAATAACTATCTCATTTGCGGGAAGTCCTAAAATAAAAGCTAAAAGAATTGTACCGTCTAACCCCATAATCCTTGCGATAGGATTTAGAGCAGTTGTACAATGAAGTAATATGCTAGCTCCTCCAACCTCAACATTCGCCATAATCCAAATAACAAATCCCGCCGGAATGGCGACAACAACAGCCCTTCCCAAAACAGAAACAGTCTTATCAAAAATAGAACGAACAATAACCTTAAAAACTTGTGGTCTCCTATACGGTGGCAATTCAAGAGTAAAAGATGACGGCTCGCCTTTTAAAAGTGTATTGGACAAAAGCTTAGAAACAATAAGCGTAGCAAAAATTCCGAGTAAAATAACCATAGTAAGTAATAAAGCAGAAATCAAAGAATTAAACACGCCAAAACTCGATGCAAAAAACATAGAAATAATGGCAATTAACGTAGGAAATCTTCCGTTACACGGTACAAAATTATTCGTAAGCACAGCAATTAAGCGCTCTCTTGGTGAATCAATAATCCTACACCCAACAACTCCACACGCATTACATCCAAATCCCATACACATAGTAAGCGCCTGTTTACCATGTGCACAAGCTTTTCTAAAATATTTATCCATATTAAAAGCAATTCTCGGCAAATATCCTAAATCTTCAAGCAGCGTAAATAACGGGAAAAATATAGCCATAGGCGGTAACATTACCGAAACAACCCAAGCCAAAGTTCTATACATTCCATATACAATAGCATTTACCATATCGTTTGATAAGCCTAAACCAATTAGAAAATTATATATATTTTCCTCAATTCCAAACAAGAAATCAGAAATGATTTCAGACGGATAATTAGCACCAACAATTGTAATCCAAAAAACAATTCCCAGTAATAAAAGCATCGCGGGAATTCCAAAGCGCTTAGAGGTTAAAATTTTATCAATCTTTCTATCTCGCTCATTATATTTTAAATCCCCAAGTTTTACACATTCTTTATAAATCTCCTCAGCTTTATCCATAACTGAAGTTACAATTATATCTCTTATCTCTTCTCGCTTTATACCATTATCCTCAAGATATAAATACATTTCATCTAACTTTTTCCTAAGTTTTGTACCCTTTGTAATGTCTATGTTAAAACTTTCCTTTATTCTCTCTCCCAAAGTTTCGTCATAATCCAAGAGTTTTATAGCAAGCCATCTTGTATTAACCTGCTGATTAATATTTTCCGTTAATTCTTTTTCCAGTTCAGAAATTGCATATTCTATTTTTTCATCATATTTTACCATAGCCTTAAAGTTTGTATTTTTATTTTTAAAAAGTTTAGATATTTTACCAATAAGCTTATCAACTCCTTTTTTAGCTCTTGCCTCAGTTCCAACAACTTCAACGCCAAGTAAAGTTGAAAGTTTAGATAAATCAACGTTAATTTTCTTTTTTCTAGCCTCATCTAGCAAGTTAACACAAACAATAACATTATCTGTTACTTCAATAATCTGCAAAACTAAATTGAGATTTCTTTCAAGAGATGTAGCATCAACAACTACAATAGTCGCATCCGAACCGCCAAAACAAATAAAATCTCTCGCAATTTCCTCCTCATAAGAATTTGCAAGAAGTGAATATGTACCGGGAACATCAACTAAAGTATAATCATAAATTCCGTCGCTATAATTTCCTCTAGCATTAGAAACCGTTTTACCAGGCCAATTTCCTGTATGTTGATTAAGTCCGGTTAAAGCATTAAATACTGTGCTTTTTCCGACATTCGGATTTCCGGCTAAAGCAATAATTTTAGTTTCTAATTTTTTATCTTGATTTTCCAACTTCGATTTACGCAAAAAGCTCATACAATATCCCTCATTTCTTAGATATTATATGAGCTTCTTTTAAAACTTGTTAATTTATATCAATTTCTATATTTTTAGCATCCTCATTTCTAATAGCAACAATTGTGCCACGAATAAGGTATGCTGTCGGATCCCCCGCCGGACTCGTAAATAATGACTCAATAACTGCTCCTTTAGTAAATCCTAAATCCAGTAATCTTCTTTTATTTTTTTCGTAAGCCACAAGAGATACAACCTTCCCGGTACACCCAATCGGCAAATTATCTAGTGTATCCATAATTATCTCCATTCTGTTTTTTTAGATTACACTATATTATATGCCATAATTTAATTATTGTTAACTATTTTAGCATAATATATGCCGCCATCCTTCCGGACTCCTTATCTCCTTTTCTATATGAATAAAACTTATTCGAATTACATACTGTACAAATTCCCTTACATTCGATATTTTCACGTTTTACTCCACAGTCTAAAAGCATTTGAATATTTGAATTCCATAAATCAACATATAATTTTCCGTTATCCTCAAACGCACCAACAGGAAGCAATTGCTTAAATTGAGTATATACATCTTCATTTACTTCAAAACAACAAGGTCCAATAGATGGTCCAATTCCAACTAAAATATCTTCCGGCTTTGAGCCGTATTTATTTACCATTTCACGCACAGTTTCTTTTCCTATAAATTTTATAGTCCCCTTCCAACCGGAATGAACTGATGCAATAGCCTCTTTCTCAGGGTCAAAAAACAAAAGTGGTACACAATCCGCATAACAAGTAGCAAGTAATTTATTTTTACAATTAGTCATAAGTCCGTCGTATTCCAATATGTTATTTTTAGTATTTTCTTCAATAATTCGTATATTTTTATCGTGAACTTGATTAACAAAAAACATATCTTTTTCTTGGATTTTTAATTCGTCTGCAAGCTTTTCCTTGCTTAAAATAAAGTCCGGCGAAATAACGTCAACATGCATAAAATCATTTCCACGACAAGTAATTCCATGAGCAATAACATCAGAATATTCCTCAAACATCTTAAATTTTACTTGCTCCATAAAACCCCTCCCACAGTCTAACTTTTTATTCAACAGTAACAGACTTTGCTAAATTTCTAGGCTTATCTACATCGCAACCTTTCTTAACAGCACAATAATAAGCAAACATTTGTAACGGCATAATCTCTAAAATAGCTGCTAACCTATCGTCTATCTTAGGTAAATATAAAACTTCGTCTGCAACTTCGCCAATCTTTTCATTTCCTTCTTCAGCAAGAGCAATTACAATAGCCCCTCTTGCTTTTACTTCTTTTATATTGCTAAGCATCTTTTCAAATAACTCATTTTGAGTTGCAAGAGCAAAAACAACAGTTCCTTCTTCAATCAAAGCAATTGTGCCGTGCTTTAATTCTCCAGCAGCGTATGCTTCAGAATGAATATACGAAATTTCCTTTAGTTTTAACGAACCTTCCATAGCTACCATATAATCAAGGCCCCTACCTAAATAGAAAATATCCCTCTCTAAATGATGTAGCTCAGCCATATTTTCAATTATATCCATCTTACCCATTAAAATATCCATTTTTTCAGGAATAGTTAACAGTTCTTTAACTAATTCCTTCGCTTCGTCTAAAGCTAAGTTTCCGCTTAAAACACCAAACTTAATAGCTATCATATACATAGCCGAAAGTTGAGTCGTATATCCTTTAGTAGATGCAACTGCAATTTCAGGACCGGCCCAAGTATATATGACATCATCAGCCTCTCTTGCAATAGAGCTTCCAACGACATTAACAATACCTAAAATTTTTGCGCCTTTCTTCTTTGAATCTCTTAAAGCTGCTAATGTATCCGCTGTTTCTCCTGACTGACTTACAATAATAACTAAAGACTTATCATCTATTATCGGATTTTTATACCTAAATTCCGATGCAATATCAACTTCAACCGGAATTCTCGCAAAATTCTCAATTAAATGCTTACCAACCATTCCGGCATGATATGCACTTCCACAAGCAACAATAAAAATTCTGCTTATATTCTTTAACTCTTCACTTGTCATATGAATTGTATCAAATTCAATCATACCGTCTTTTACTCTAGGCATTATAGTATCGTGAACGACTTTCGGTTGCTCATTAATTTCTTTTAACATAAAATGCTCATATCCGCCTTTTTCAGCTGATGCAATATCCCATTCAACCTTAAAAATATTTTTTTCAATAGTTTTTTTATTTAAATCGCAAATTTCAACTTTATCGCAAGTTAAATGAACAATTTCTAAATCATTTAATAAATATGTATCTCTCGTATATTCCAATATTGCAGGAATATCTGATGCAATAAAGTTTTCGTTTTGACCTATTCCAACGATTAGCGGACTATCTTTTCGAACTGCAACAATTTCGTTAGGATTATTTTTATTTATCATTCCTATTGCAAAAGAACCTCTAATATCTCCTATAACCTTAATTAGAGTATCTACCAAATCTCCGTTATAATACATTTGGGCAAGATGTGCCAAGACTTCTGTATCAGTTTCAGATTTAAACTTGTAGCCTTTCTCAACAAGCTTTTTCTTAAGATCTAAGTAATTTTCAATAATTCCGTTATGAACTACCGCTATATCCCCCGAATTACTTACATGAGGATGAGAATTTTCATCAGATGGCGCTCCGTGTGTTGCCCATCTTGTATGTCCTATTCCAACATTTCCTTTAGGGATTCTTCCTTCAAATCTTGAAACTAAATCGCTAAGTCTCCCCTTTGTCTTTATTACACTCGTTTCTCCATTAGATATAACCGCAATTCCTGCTGAATCATATCCTCTATATTCTAGCTTACTAAGACCGTTAATCAAAATCGGTGCTGCCTCTTTTTTACCTATATATCCAACTATTCCACACATATTATTTCCTCCATATTTTCTTATTTTTTCGTACAACAATACAAGGAACGCTCTTTTTTCGTTCCAACAACTAAATTATAAATCTAAAAATATATACACCAAAACAGCCAATAACTAATGTGCTATCGTTTGTCAAACTAAGTCACATATTGTCGACCATTCTCTACAATAAAATTCCAATTTAATTAGTTACATTTTCCTTTGTCCTTTCCGTTACCGAAAAGATTTGTAAAAATGCTTACGACTTAAAACTTAAGCCGGAGGACCATCCGCCGAAAACTTCGATAAGTCCTCTCCTCGTCAACCTTAAAATTAAGGCTCTGGCGCTATAAGGATAATTCAATCATAGAATCACCCCTTTCAATATGATTTTATCTAACATCACTTTCTAAATTTATTAATCCTTTCACGCTCTTTCTCGGACAGTTCTTTTAGCCAACTTGCAAAGCTTTCAATATCTTTACTTCTCAAAAATTCAAAGTATTTCGTTCTATCTTCTTTATCTATAACAACAGGTGCTATATTATTCTTTAGCAGTTCACAATTAATAAGAATTCTTCCTGTTCTTCCGTTTCCGTCTTCAAAAGGATGAATAGTTTCAAATTCAATATGATAATTAGCTATTTTATAAAATATATCGTTTTCATCACTATTATAATTGTATACATAATATTGCATCAAATTATTAATTTGGGCAGGTTCAGGTGGAATATGTTCGCTTCCTCTTATAAAAACCTGAACCTTTCTGTATCCTTCTGTATCTTTAATATCTTGATTAATAATTTTATTTATATTCTTTATAAACTTTTCACTCAGTAAAAAATCCTCATTACAAAGTTCTTTTATAGCAAAACTTAACGCTTTTTTATGATTTATCGCTTCATAAATTTCGCGTGGCTCTTTTTCGGAAATTTTAAAACTGTTGTCGTTATATATAATTGCATAAGTCTCAGCGAACGTAAGCGTACTGCCTTCAATTGCATTAGAATGATAGGTACTTCTAGTTACAAAGTCCCTTAAATATTCCTCGTTCTCACAAATAAACTTAATAATTTCATTTTTCACTTCTTACACCTACATTTCAGTTTACAACACTCTCTGTTACTGTTCAAACAACTATCCTTCAATTAATTTCGCAATTTCTTTCGCTTCTTTTTCTATAAGTTCTTGATTATCGCCTTCAATCATTACTCTTACTAAAGGTTCTGTTCCAGAAGGACGAATTACAACTCTTCCGTTTCCTTTAAACATTTCCTCAACATCAGAAATAGCTTTTGCTACAATTGGATCATCTTTATATGTATTTTTTCTTTCAAGAGTTACTTTTGCATTAACTGTAACTTGTGGGAAAGATTTCATACACTTTGCAAGTTCAGACAGTTTTTCGCCAGTTTCATTCATAACGTTCATCACATTTATTGCAGTTAAAATTCCGTCTCCGGTTGTATTATGATCCAAGAAAATAACGTGTCCGGACTGTTCTCCACCAAGAACATATCCTTTGTTTAGCATTTCTTCTAAAACATATCTATCGCCAACCTTAGTTCTGATGATGTTTACATCATTTTCACGTCCGGCAATATCAAAACCTAAGTTACTCATAATAGTACCAACAATGGCATTATTCTTTAATTTACCTTGCCTTTTTAAATGGAGTCCACAAATCATAAGAATTTTATCGCCGTCAACAAATTCTCCATTTTCATCAATTGCAAGTAACCTATCAGCATCTCCGTCAAAAGCGAAACCAATGTCTGCGCCGATATCTTTTACGAAGTCTTTTAAAGCACCAATATGAGTAGAGCCACATTCTCTATTTATATTTATTCCATCAGGCGCATTTCCTATCGCCATAACTTCAGCTCCAAGTTCAGAAAAAACTTTTTGAGCAATTTTATATGATGCACCATTCGCACAGTCTAAAGCGATTTTTTTACCTTTTAAGCTTTTACCAAGACTAACTAAATATTTTGCATAATCGTCTAAGCAATTTCCTCTTTCAATTACTTTACCAATTTTCTCGTGAGTTACAATAGCCGGTGCTTCTACTTCATCAAATAAAATTTTCTCAATTTCGTCTTCAATAGCATCAGGCAACTTGTAGCCTTGATTATTAAAAAATTTAATTCCATTAAATTCAAAAGAATTATGAGATGCGGAAATAACAACTCCGGCATCACATTTATATAATCTTGTTAAATACGCAATTCCTGGAGTAGGTATAACTCCGGCACGAATTACATCAGCTCCCACAGAGCAAATCCCCGCAATTAATGCAGATTCTAGCATATCTCCGGATAGTCTTGTATCCTTACCAATAATAATGACAGGTTTATGTTTTAATTCACCGGCCAAAACACATGCTCCGGCTTTACCGATTTTATATGCTAAATCAGTAGTAAGTTCAACATTTGCCACTCCTCTAACTCCATCAGTACCAAATAATCTACCCATGTTTT
>CAYZJZ010000055.1:0-7742 GCA_964478905.1 uncultured Eubacteriales bacterium | reverse complement strand
AGGATTGCAAATGAAATCCTAATGTACTTAAGAAGCAGCAAAAAAACTCAAAATGAGTCGTCCATAGATGAGCCGATAGGGAGTGATAAAGAAGGTAACTCCATTTCATTGATTGATGTTTTGGAGTGCGAGGATTGTGACACATTTGAAAAAGTTGAACTTAAATTGAGAGTTAAAGAACTACAAAAAATTATGAATGCAAGTTTAACAGAACGGGAAAAGAAAATAGTTGGTATGAGGTATGGTCTATACGGCGGAAAAGAGAAAACACAAAAAGAAATTGCCGACGAACTTGGTATTTCACGTTCCTATGTATCGAGAATTGAGAAAAAGGCACTTGAAAAAATAAATGAAGATATGAACCTGTAAAGAAGGACTTTTCAAATAAAGATAGAAAAATATAAATGCGGGAAAAGGTAATTTTATTTTGTTTTTTGCCGATATACCTTTAGATGTTAAAATTAAGGATTTTTATTTAAAAATGGATGTTTATTATTGAGGAGGAAACTAATATGGAAGAACAAAAGTTTATGCCTGAGGGTTGGAACTTATTAGAGAATGAAGTGGATGAAGAATTAGAGAGAAAAGTTTCTATTTTGACTGAAGCGATGGAGAGAAATGAGACTTTAGAAGGCTTGGTTACAATGGCTGATTCTGATTTTAATCTTCATGTTGATTTAGATGGCATAAAGGGAATTGTGCCGAGGAGCGAAGTTAGTTCTACTGTTGAAGCTGACGGACTTCCGAGACCTGTTGCGTCTATTACTAAGGTTAATAAGAGAGTACAATTTAAAATAAAAGAGATTAAACGTGAAAATGGTGAAATAACTGTTGTATTGTCTAGAAAAGCTGTTGAGCTTGAGGTAAGAGAATGGATGTTTAATAATTTAAAAGAAGGTATGGTTTTAAGCGGTATTGTTAGAAATATGGAACAGTATGGCGTGTTTATTGACATTGGCGGTGGAGTAACCGGATTACTTCATATAGAAGATATATCTGTTGCCAGAATTATGCATCCTGAGGAAAGATTTAAAATCGGTGACAAAATTAAAGTTATGGTAAAAAGTTTTGATAAGTCTACGGGAAAAATTGTTCTTACTCATAAGGAGTTACTTGGAACTTGGGAAGATAATATTAAGGATTTCCAAGAAGGTACTACTGTTATTGGTATTGCTAGAGCTAGAGAGAAAAATGGTATCTTTGTTGAGTTACGTCCTAATTTAGTTGGACTTGCGGACCATAGACCGGGTGTTGAATATGGGCAAAGGGTTAGTGTATTCATAAAGAAAATTATACCTGAAAAGAAGAAGATAAAGCTTGTTATTGTTGGTTAAAATCACTATTGTGATTAATATAAATTTATACGTTCTGTGTTTATAGAATGTAGTTGGAGGTCTATTATGATTAATGATAATGAAGTAAAAGCGACGAAATCGCCTTTTGCGATGCGTCCAAATGAGGAAAAAGTTTATGATGGTAAAACTGGGTATTCATCTGTAAATCAAGCTGTTTTTATGGTGGATATGGGCTACGTAAACGAATTGCATTTTGAAATGCTTGAACTTATAAGCACATTTGAGTTTATAACTTCAAGGCAAATATACCAACTTTTGCAATTGAAAGGAATTGAAATTAAGGATCAAAACAAAGTTAACGCAAGGCTTGAAAACTTAATTAAGGCTAGAGCTATTGTTAAGTATTACTTTAAGAGTGATGAAGGAAATGGAATTTATCGTATTTATTGCTTGGATAAATCCGGAAAGTATTTACTTAATTCAAGAGAAATCAGAACTGAGTGGGTTCCGACTAATAATACTA
The DNA here is from genome assembly GCA_964478905.1 of uncultured Eubacteriales bacterium. Classification (GTDB taxonomy): domain Bacteria; phylum Bacillota; class Clostridia; order TANB77; family RGIG9151; genus RGIG9151. The sequence continues at coordinate 5,924 of CAYZJZ010000055.1, read as the reverse complement.
AACCGGTTCATCTAATAAAGAAAAGATTAGCCGGAAACCAAGCTATTATTGCGTATATGATGAAGGCTAAATACTTTAAGAATTATGTTGTTGATCCTGTTTTGATGGCAAAACGCCAAAATATAAGGTTTAAGGTTTCAGGTGGAGTTGTTACTCTAAGTAAAGATGGAAAAAATACCGACTTGCTTTTTGAGGCTGTAAGACGTGAGCCTGGTTGGGAAGAAAAACTTATTACTAAGATGCAACTTTATTCTGAATTTTATGAGTACTATAATGTTAGAGATTCCGGATTTGATAATCCACCTCAACTTGTTATTTTGGGCGAGGATGATAGTCATTTAGTTGAGATTTTTAAATTGATTGTTAAAAATAAAATTGTATTTAAGGATTGTAATCCTCTATATACCACAGACTTAAGACAACTAGACGAAACTTTGGAGAAATCGCTTATTTCGTTTAATTATAGTGAAGAAAAGAGAAAGTATATTATGGAGATTTTTGAAAGTGACTTACTTGCTCCTGTGGATGAAAAAGATGATGATGACGATATTGATGTAGATATCGAGTAAGAATAGTATCCAAGCAAATGTACTTTTGATGTGTATTTTGCTTGGATATTTTTCTGTTTCAACTAAAGAAAAATGTGGGGTGAAAAATGTGAAATTAAAGGAAGTTTTTCACGAAGTAATAGTTGGAATTTTACCTATTGCTTTGGTTATAACAATATTACAATTTACAATTACTCCTGTTGCGATGGAGACGTATTTAACTTTTTTAGGTTGTACGGTTTTTGTAATTGTTGGACTGTTTTTATTTTTGATAGGAATTCAATACGGATTTTTAGAAGCCGGAGAGAATATAGGACGAGCTACGGTAAAGCTTGGTAAAATGAAATGGATTTTACTTGTAACTGTATTGCTAGGCTTTGGTGTTACATTGCTAGAACCTGATGTTCAGGTATTTAGTAATCAGGCTGCTGGCTTAATTGAGAGCGTAAATGGCGAAACTCTATGTACCGTTATTGCAATTGGTGTAGGCTTGTTTGTTGGAATTTCTTTTTTGAGAATGTTTTTAAATATATCTATTAAGTATATCTTAATAGTAGGGTATTTGTTAGTTTTTGGACTAGTTATGTTTTGCCCTCAAGATTTAGCTTCTGCTGCGTTTGATGCGGGAGGCGCGACTACCGGAGCACTTACAGTTCCGTTTTTATTGTCGCTTTCTATGGGAATATCGTCTATGTTAAGCAAAAAGAATGATACATCTGACAGTTTTGGAATAATTGGTATTGCATCCCTTGGCCCAATTTTAAGTGTGCTAATTATGGGGGTGATTAATCGATGATAGAGAAATTTTTTGAAGTTACTGTTAACTGTTTTATATCGATTTTACCTTTGCTTATTACGTTTATACTGTTTCAAATATTCTTTATTAAGATGTCACGCCAGAAGTTTATTAGTATATTAACAGGTATAATGATTGCTTTTATTGGAATTGTGTTTATGATTTTTGGTTTAGAAGTTGGATTTGTACCGATAGGTCAAGCTATGGGAATTGAATTTGCAGGATTATCATATAATTGGATTATAGTTCCTATAAGTTTTATACTTGGATTTTTTATCACTAAAGTTGAACCGTCGGTTAATGTTTTAGTTAATGACGTTGAGAAAGAGACAAGTGGTGCGGTTAATAAAAAAATACTTACATATACGTTGGCAATTGGTGTAGGAGTTTCTTTAGCTCTTGCAATGTTAAAAATTATTTTGGGAATTTCATTGTGGTATATTGTTGTGCCGGGCTATGTTATTTGTTTAATTCTATCGCTATTTTCGAGTGAACGTTTTACTGCAATTGCCTTTGATGCCGGTGGAGTTACAACAGGTGTAATGACTACGACATTTTTACTAGCTATGGCACTTGGATTATCTGAAGGATTACCATATACCAATAATGCTGATGGATTTGGACTTATTGCAATTGTTGCTATGACACCGATACTTTTGGTTATGTTACTTGGAAAAATATATGAAGGTAAAAAAAGAAAGGGGAAGAAGTAAATGTTGGGTATTAATGATGGATATGATTTAATTGTTACTATTGTGGATAAAGGAAATGCTGAGGATGTTATTGAACTGGCTAAAAAAGGTGGCGCAGAAGGTGGAACGATTTTAAACGGTAGAGGTGCAGGCGCTAATGATACAGCTAAGATTTTAGGCATTTTAATTGAACCTGAGAAGGATGTTGTACTTACTTTAATTGAGAAAAATAAGACTAAAGATGTACTTAATTTTATTTCGGATGGTTTGGAACTAGATAAACCAGGAAAAGGAATTGCGTTTGTTATAAATGTTCCTAAAGTTGTTGGAATTACACATAAATCAGAATAAGAAAGAGGTATAGTAATGGATTTTATACAAGAACAATTAAAAAACGAGTTTAATTTAAGAGAATTTCAAGTAAAAAATACAATAGAATTAATTGACAGTGGAAATACAATTCCTTTTATTGCAAGGTATAGAAAGGAAGCTACGGGCGAATTAAGTGACGAAATTTTAAGAGATTTTTATGATAGATTAGTATATCTTAGAAAACGTGAAGAAAGAAAAGAAGAAATAATTCGTTTAATTGATGAACAAGGAAAGCTTACGGATGAATTAAAAGCTCAAATAGAAAAAGCTGAAACTATGACGGAAGTAGAGGATTTATATCGTCCATATAAACAGAAAAAGAGGACAAGGGCTACTATTGCTAAGGAAAAAGGTTTAGAACCTCTTGCGGTAATTATTAAGGAACAAAATAATGTTTCCGGAGATAAATTTTCTATTGCAGCTGAGTTTGTAAATGAGGAAAAAGGGGTTAATTCTCCAGATGATGCTATAAACGGTGCTTTAGACATTATTGCTGAGGAAATTTCGGATAATGCTGATTTCCGTAAAGAAATACGAAGAATTACTCTTGAAAAAGGTTTATTGGTATCTGTTGCGAGTAAGCCAGAAGAAAAAAGTGTGTATGAGATGTATTATGACTTCTCAGAACCTTTGTCTAAAATTCCAAGTCATAGAGTTTTAGCTATTAATCGCGGAGAAAATGAAGGAATGCTTAAGGCTAAGATAGATATTGAAAGTGATGAGATTGTAAGTTTTTTAGAGGGAAATATTATAACTAACGAAAGTATATTTAAAGAAGAAATAAGAAATTGCATTTTAGATTCATATAAAAGACTTATTTCGCCGTCTATTGAAAACGAGATTAGAAATGATTTAACAGAAAATGCTGATGAAAAAGCAATTCGTGTGTTTGGAGTAAATATAAAGAATTTACTTCTTCAAGCTCCTCTAAAAAATATGACAGTTATGGGATTTGACCCTGCTTATAGAACAGGGTGTAAAATTGCTGTTATTGACGAAACAGGAAAGTTATTAGCGACTACTACTGTTTATCCTACAATGCCTCAAAATGACGTAGATGGTGCTAAGAAAACTTTAAAAGAGCTTATAAAGAAACATAACGTAAATATGATTGCGATAGGTAACGGGACTGCATCACGTGAGTCTGAGCAATTTGTTGCTGATATGCTGAAAGAAATAAAAGAAGAAGTTTACTATACTATTGTTAGTGAGGCAGGTGCCTCTGTTTATTCAGCATCTAAATTAGCTACAGAGGAATATCCGGATATAAATGTATCACTTCGTGGTGCTATTTCTATTGCAAGACGTCTTCAAGATCCTTTGGCAGAGCTTGTAAAGATAGACCCTAAGAGTATTGGTGTTGGACAATATCAACACGATGTAAACCAAAAAAGATTAGATGAGGCGTTAACAGGAGTGGTAGAAGATGCAGTTAACAAGGTTGGAGTTAATTTAAATACTGCGACTCCGTCTTTACTTAAGTATATTTCCGGAATAACTAAAACTATTGCCGGTAATATTGTTAAATATAGAGAAGAAAAGGGGAAATTCAGCAGTCGTAAGGAACTTTTAAAGGTTAGTAAATTAGGGCCGGCTGCGTTTACTCAGTGTTCTGGATTTTTAAGAATTCCGGGTGGGACAAATCCGCTTGATAATACTTCCGTTCACCCTGAATCTTACGATGTTGCTGAGAAAATTTTAAATAAAATGGGATATGATTTAAAGAGCTTTGCAAAAGTGGATAAAAACGAATTGGCAACAGGATTAAGCGGGCTTAATGTAAATGAAGTGGCTAAAGAACTAGGTGTTGGTGTGCCTACTGTTACGGATATAATAAAAGAACTTCAAAAGCCGGGCAGAGATCCTAGAGAGGATATGCCAAAGCCTATTTTAAGAAGTGATGTACTGAAAATTGATGATTTAAAAGAGGGAATGGTATTAAAGGGAACAGTTAGAAATGTTATTGATTTCGGAGCTTTTGTAGATATTGGAATAAAAAATGATGGCTTGGTTCATATTTCCGAAATGAGTGAAAATTATGTTAAAAATCCTATGGATGTTGTATCTGTTGGAGATATTGTTAATGTGCGAGTTATAAAAATTGATATGGAAAAAGGGAAAGTAGGACTTAGCATGAAAAATTGCTAGTCTAATAGGTAAAAAAATGGTTTTGTCTTCGTTTTGGCTAAAAATTATAGCGATAATTTTGATGTTTTATGATCATGCATTAAAAATTCTTCCTGTTGCATCTAAACTTCCGTTTGAATTTTGGATCCCAGGAAGAATTGCATTCCCAATTTTTTGCTTTTTACTTGTTGAAGGAATAATTCATACGAAAAGTATAAAAAAATATGCCGTAAGTATTGGCATATTAGCTATTATTTCTGAGCTTGTGTATGATTTTGCATTCCATAATACGTTTTGGGAATTTTCAGAGCAAAATGTTCTTTTTGAATTATTACTTGGATTACTTATTGTGTGGCTTTATAAGTTTTTAGAAGAGAAGCAAAAGCGTGAATTTATAATTTTTCCTTTACTTTTTGCAATTATGATTTCCATTGCATTAAATCTGGATTACGGAATGGGAGGAATACTATGTATTTTCTTATTTTACATAGGTAGTAAAAAGGAAGGAAAACAGAAATGTTTTATATATTTTTTAGCAATACTTATGACAGCAACAAACATTCAAAATTTAGTGGTTATGAGATTACAACTATATAGTTTGTTGGCGCTAATTCCACTTTTACTGTATAACGGAGAAAAGGGGTATAAATTTAATAAATATATCTTTTATGCTTTTTATCCGTTACATCTGATTTTATTGTATATAGTAAGGTTAATTATGTTACATTAAAATATATGTTCTATAAGGATTTTTAACCCGATTAAAATTAAAATAGCACCCCCAAAAATCTTGGCTTTCTCTTCTAAGAGATGGCCAAATTTTTTGCCTATATAATTTCCGATAAGACAAACTACGAAAGTAATTAAACAAATAGTTAAAGATGCAATTAATATATTTGTTTTTAAAGCGGCAAAGCTAATTCCTACTGCAAGGGCATCAACGCTTGTGGCAACACCTTGCAAAAGCATAATTTTTGTAGAGTATTCTTTTTTAGGCAAATTATTTTTTCCGGTATTTTTCAATTCACGCACAGCATCTAAAATCATATTGAAACCTATAAAACCAAGAAGGAAAAAAGCAATCCAGTGGTCGTATGAAGATATAAAATCAAAAAACATATTTCCGGCGAAAAATCCTATTGCCGGCATAATTCCTTGGAAAATTCCAAATGTAAGCGAAGATAAGAACATATGAGATTTCTTAAAGTTTTTGTAAAAAAGTCCGTTAGAAATAGAAACGGCAAAAGCATCCATAGATAAGCCTAACGCAATTAAAAATAAAGTAAATAATTCCATAAACATTAACCTCTTTTCATTGCTATTTTAAATGTATTGAGAGAATTTATCAAGTTAATTTTATTAAAAAGAGTTATAAGGTATTACTGTTTT
>CAYZJZ010000054.1:6583-7768 GCA_964478905.1 uncultured Eubacteriales bacterium | reverse complement strand
ATTTCAAAGTATTTATTTATGCACAAGTGTGACATATGTTTGACAAACCTACAAATTCAAAGTCACTTTAATAAATCTTTACTTTTATTATTTAAAATGTTAATATATATTTGAAATTTTTTGGAAAGGGGAATTGTAATGATTTCAATATCTGAACAAAAAAAGAGAGCTTTATCCCAATTAAAAGGGAATTGGTCTAATCCTGTAATTACTACTTTGTTATTTGGAGTTATGTCAGTTGCTGCATCAGTTGTGCTATCTGGAATGATTTTTTTCTTTACCTTCATATTATCAGTTCTATTATCTATTACCACTGCCACTTCTGCACAAGATTTTACTCTTATTGTTTTTATTCTACAAATAGTTTTTAGAATTTTAAGCTTTATAGTTAATTTATTAATAATTCCTTTATCTTTAGGAATTATCAAGTATTTTCTAATGTTTGCAAAAAGCCAAAAACCGAGTATTGCGAATTTATTTGATGGATATAAATATTCTTTTGGTAATTCCATTTTAGCTAGTATTTTAGTTAGTATTTATACTTTCTTATGGACTTTACTTTTAATTGTACCGGGAATTATAAAAAAATACGCTTATTCTATGACATTATTTATTATAGCGGATGAGCCGAATATTTCTGCAAATGAAGCGATTAAGAAGAGTGAGGCTATGATGAAAGGGTATAAATGGAATTACTTTTTATTAGAACTTTCATTTATAGGTTGGGCATTGCTGGCGATTTTTACTTGCGGAATAGGTTACCTTTGGTTAACGCCTTATATGCAAACCACTACTTTGCATTTTTATTTGAAAGTAAAAGAAGAGTATGAAAATAAAATTTCGGATAATCAAGGAACTTTAGTTTTAGAAGAATTTTAAGTTACCGTCTAGATTTATCAAACAGTAACAATTTACAAAAAGAACAGTTCGCAAAAATGCTTACTGTTCTTTTTGTATAAGTTTTATTTTTTTATCCTTACTCAGCTTCTTTATCGCATACTCTCTCTTTGTAGCCTCAATTTTCGTTTCAAATTCTTCAAAATAAACTAACCTACAAGGAGTCCTTCCTCTTGTATATTTAGCTCCTTCGCCTAAATTATGTTTCTTAACCCTTTTTTCCAAATCATTTGTCCAGCCTGTATACAAAGTTCCATCGCTACATTCCAAAATATACACATAATTCTT
>CAYZJZ010000054.1:1549-6483 GCA_964478905.1 uncultured Eubacteriales bacterium | reverse complement strand
CATTTTTACTGTTTTACTACTTCTGAATGATATGCAGTCGTGCCTGTAAATTCAACTACTCTTCTTGGCGAATCAACATTATTTACAAACGCATCACGCACCAATGCTGTTTTTAACACAGTTTCCATAGTAGTAGCCGGAACAAAAGTAAGTTTATTTCTTATATTTTCAGATATTTCTTCTAAATCCTTCTCATTATCCTTCGGAATGATTATCGTTTTAATTCCAGCTCTATATGCTGCATAGACTTTCTCCTTAAGCCCACCAATAGGTAACACTCTACCTCTTAGCGTAATTTCTCCGGTCATAGCAACATCGTGTTTTACCGGAATACCTGTTAAAGCCGAAATAACTGCGGTAGTCATTGTAATTCCGGCAGACGGTCCATCTTTAGGAGTTGCACCTTCCGGTATGTGAATATGAATATCTATATTCTTGTAAAAATCCTCAGGTATATCAAGCCTGTTCGCAATAGAACGTATATAGGTAAATCCGGCTTTTGCAGACTCTTTCATAACATCACCAAGTTGACCTGTTAATTCAAGTCTACCAGCTCCCGGCATAGTATTTACCTCAATATTTAGTATTTCTCCACCAACAGCAGTCCAAGCCAACCCAGTTACTATCCCAATTTCATTTTTCTTATTTGCTTTGTCGTGCATAACCTTTACAGGGCCTAAATAGTTTTCAAGATTTTTATGAGTAATAACAACTTTTTTTGTATCTTCCTCCAAAATTTCTCTAACAGAACGTCTGCAAATAGTTGCAATTTCACGTTCCAAGGTTCTCACTCCTGCTTCTCTTGTATAACCATCTATTATTTCTTTTATAACAGATTGACTTATAGATAAGCTATTCTTTGCTAAACCGTGCTTTTCCATTTGTTTTGGAATTAGATATTTACTTGCAATATTTAATTTTTCTTCACCGGTATAACTGGATAATGTTATTATTTCCATTCTATCAAGCAATGGCCTTGGAATAGTATCTAAGCTATTTGCCGTCATTATAAACATTACGTCTGACAAGTCAAAAGGGACTTCTAAGAAGTGATCTCTAAATGAAAAATTCTGTTCAGCATCTAATACTTCAAGCATAGCAGACGCTGTATCGCCTTTATAATCAGAACTCATTTTATCTATTTCATCAAGCAAAATTAATGGGTTTTTGCTTCCCGCTTGTTTCATTGCATTAATAATTCTACCAGGCATAGCTCCAACATAAGTTTTCCTATGTCCTCTTATTTCAGCTTCGTCTTTTACTCCACCTAAAGAAAGTCTTACATAATTCCTATTTACTGCTTTAGCTATCGACTTAGCAATTGAAGTTTTACCAACTCCCGGAGGTCCATATAAACATAAAATAGGACCATCTAAAGATTTTGTCATCTTCTTTACAGCTAAATATTCCAAAATTCTATCTTTAACTTTTTCCAGTCCAAAATGATCTTCGTCTAAAATTTCTTTTGCTTTCTTTAAGTCTATATAGTCTTCTGTTTTCTTATTCCAAGGTAACTCAGCAATACAGTCTAAATAATTTCTTATTACTGCCCCTTCAGCCGAACCAGATTGCATTTTTTGGAGTCTGTCTAATTCTTTTTCAGTTTTTTTCTCAACTTCTTCCGGTAAGCAAAGTTCTTTAAATTTAGCTCTGTATTCCGCAATTTCTCCGGCTATTCCGTCTTTATCTCCCAATTCATCTTGAATAGCCTTCATTTGCTCTTTTAAATAATATTCTTTTTGTACTTTATCTATTTGTTGTTTTACTTTAGCACTTATATTTTTTTCTAAATTTAGAATTTCAATTTCCTTAGCTAAACAAGAAATTAATTTTTCAAGTCTAACTTTTGAATCAAATTCAGATAAAATTTGTTGTTTATCTTCTGTTGAAATTGTAATATTCCCGGCAATAATGTCGCTTAACTCACTAAGCTCCGTTATATGAGACACACGTGTAAATATTTCAGGATTAATTTTTTGATTTAAATTTATATATTCCTCAAATATTGACACTGTCTTTCTCATTAAAGCTTTAGCCTCATTTTTATCGTTCTTTTCGTAAACAAATACTTTTTCGCACACTTCTGCTTCAAAATATGGCTCTGTTTGAATAATTTCAGCTACTTCAGCTCTAGTTATTCCCTCTACCAAAACTCTTACCGCATCTCCCGGTAAGCGTAATATTTGTCTTATAACTGCAATAGTTCCGACTTTATATATGCCATTTTCATCAGGTTCTTCTACGGTAGCATCCGTTTGCGTAACCAAAAATATTAGTTGATGGTTATGCATAGCTTCTCCTATCGCTTTAATAGACTTAGGCCTTCCCACATCAAAATGAACCGTCATATGAGGAAATACGGTAATCCCCCTAAGCGGTAATAAAGGTAGCATCTGTCTTTTCATAATTTTTTTGATATCGTCCATAGTAGTCTCCCCTTCACCTTCGGTGCATATAAATATTTTAAACCTTAGTTCGCATATATTCAAGCGGTTATTTATGGTGCTTCACTCACTTAATGGAACTAACTATATTTCTTATCGTAAAATTTTTTTAATTTAATTAGTGGAAAGTAAAAGAAAAAAAGGTAAAGTTTCGACAAAAAACAACTGATTTTTACAGTTACTTTTATATATGGAAGCATTTACTTTTAAATTTTATTTTGATATATTTCTTAGCATAGAACAAAAAAATTTTTAAGGAGGTAAATTTTATGAAATCACCTATAAAACTATCTTTTGGCGAAGAAGTTGCAAATGCTGTAACTCATTTGGTGCCGGCTATTGCAGTACTTGTATGTATGCCGATTGTTTCTATAATTGCTTATAAATACGGATCTATTATAGATGTTGTTGCTGTAACTATTTTTTGTATATCGCTTTTCTTTATGTTCTTTGTATCTACATTGTATCATTGTATGCCCCACGATACGCCTCATAAAGATGTATTCCATATATTAGACCATATATTTATTTATGTTGCTATTGCGGGTTCATATACCCCTATTGCTTTATCCGTTATCAAAGGTTGGCAAGCTTGGGTAATTATAGGAATTCAGTGGGCTATGGTGCTTTTTGGTATACTTTATAAATCATTAGCAAAAAAATCAATGCCTAAAGTTTCCCTTACGATTTACCTTATTATGGGTTGGACTGCTATATTTTTCTTCCCTTTATTAATGAAAAAAGCCAACCCGGTACTATTGTCATTAATAGTAGCAGGTGGCATTTTATACTCAATAGGTGCTATTTTCTATGCAAAAAAAGGATTTAAATATCATCATATGGTTTGGCATTTATTTATAGTACTTGCCGCAACTTGTCATTTCATTGGTATGTGCTTTTTCTTATATTAAATATTTTCAATTTGCCAGTCAATTGCGTCTTTGCCTAAAAATTCATTGGCTTTTGAAAAGTGTTTGCAACCAAAGAAACCGTTATATGCTGAGAGTGGGCTTGGATGTGCCGCTTTTAGTATGTAATGGTTTTTATTTGTAACTAAAGCTTCTTTTTTTCTTGCACATGCTCCCCAAAACATAAATACAATAGGTTTTTCACGTTTATTTAATTCAATTATAACTCTATCTGTGAATGTTTCCCAGCCACATTCTTTATGAGAATTAGCTTGACCTTTTCTCACTGTTAAAACATTGTTTAAGAGTAATACTCCTTGACGTGCCCATTTTTCTAAATATCCGTTATTGGGTATGTAACACCCTAAGTCAGTATTAAGCTCTTTATATATGTTTAAAAGAGATGGTGGAATTTGTATCCCTTTTTGAACCGAAAAGGAAAGACCGTGTGCTTGTCCTTCTTCATGGTAAGGATCTTGGCCAATAATTACAACTTTTATATCATTATAATCCGCCATTTTTAGGGCGTTAAATATATTATCCATATCCGGGAAAATTCTATAATGATTATACTCATATACTAAAAATTTTCTAATTTTTAAATAATATTCTTTTTCAAATTCATCTTTTAATATTTCATCCCAAGAATTGCCTAAATTAACCATCTTTCCACCTCAATTATATAAATTCATAGCTTTGCTTACATTTCCGGATACAATTATTTCAATAGCCTCTACCGCTTTTTCTATACTTTCTGTTAGTATTTTTAATTCATCATCAGAAAATCTTCCTAAAACGTAATTTACTAAATCCATACTTCCTTTTGGCTTTCCAATTCCTACTTTTACCCGTTTAAAATTCGTTGTTCCTACGTTTTGAACTACTGATTTCATACCATTATGTGTACCAGCCGAGCCACGTTCTTTTATTCTTATGTTTCCTAATTCTAAATCAATATCATCAAAAACTATTAAAAGATTATCTTCACTTTCTTTATAAAAATCCATAATCCCTCTAACAGCTTCTCCACTTAAGTTCATAAAAGTTTGAGGTTTTACAAGCATTACTTTTTCGCCGTTTATCTCGCCCATTCCAATTAAAGCCTTACTTTTTTCTTTTTTTATTTCTATATTATATTTTTCAGCAATTTTATCAATTACCATAAAACCAGTGTTATGCCTCGTTTTTTCATACTCACTGCCGGGATTACCAAGTCCAACTATTATCTTCATTTTTTCACTCTCCAACTTTATCTAAGAATTTTCATTATGCAACCTTTAGTCCTGTATTTTTTATCTCTAGAACAAATGGATTATCTTCTTCAAATTCTCCTTTATTAAACGGATGAGGTTCTATTCTTAAATCTATATTTGTCTTTAGCATTAGCAAATCTATCATATCATCAATTCTATCACTAAAGTCATTAGAAATTATCGCAATGTCTATGTCACTATCTTCATTTTCCGTACCTTTAACATAAGAACCAAAAATATATACTGCTTCTATGTTATATTTTAATTGCAACACTTTAATATATTCATTAACAATTCTCACTATATCATCTCTAATAACCATTTTCTCA
>CAYZJZ010000054.1:0-1449 GCA_964478905.1 uncultured Eubacteriales bacterium | reverse complement strand
TTATCTAAGAATTTTCATAAGTATCACAGAATTATTTATCATTTTTTCAAGTCCTGGAATTACATCTGGGATTATATAATTTACCACTATTGCAAGAAGTAAGATTAACAAAGCAATAGCTATTATCCTTACAATTAACGCTCCTTTTGCCAACCTATTTACATCTTTATCCCTATCCTCAACAAACGCCAAAAATAATGTATAAAACAACCCAAAAACAGGAATTATCATAAAAAATAATATTTTTGTATAATACCCAACGCTTTTTTTATTAGGATTTCCAAACAAAAAATTCCAAAACATATTTTTCACTCCTTATTTAAGAAAAGTTTTTACTATTCCCTTACCGCCTATTGAAGTAATTTCAAGTATTGCTCCACTAACTATTGCAAGTTGAGGAGATACATGTCCAATATCAGCATCATAAATTATAGGAATATTTAATTCACCAATTGCATCTTTAACGGCTTCACTAAAACTTATATCATAATCATTTCTAATAAACAACGGCCTACCAAAAATAATTCCGGAACAATTATTAAAATATCCCGAATTTTTCATTTGCCAAAGCACTCTAAACACTTCCGGTGTACTCATTTCAAACACTTCTAAGAACCACACTATTCCGTCATTTTTATATTTTTCTATATACTCATTAATCTTATCGTACTTTGTCCCAAAGAAACATTTTATACAATCTAGGCAACCGCCAATTGAACGTCCTTTAATTTCTACCTTATCTTCACCAAATAAATTTTTCCATTCTACTTTTTCAGTTAAATTATATGTCGCCATCGGACTTTCATCTTCATTTTTTATCTCATATTTTTCAAAAGAATTTTGAATAATTTCTTTTCCACTCGCTAAACTTAACGCATCGTTCAAACTTTTATGAAGTGGTCTCATCGCATAATCTTTGACAGTTTGGCAATAAATAGTAGGCATATCCAAAATCGTATTAAATAAAAAAGAAAGACTGGTTATATCTGAATATCCCTGAGTCCATTTAGGTTCAAAGCTTCTTAGCTTCTCCCAGTCTAAAAAGTCTAACATTTCTACTAAAAAATCTCCTCCGGACGCATATAAAATCAAACCAACTTCCGGATTTTCCATAAGTTCCATAAATTCTTTAGCTCTTTGTTCACCGGAAGCACTTCTTCCTCGCATTTCGTTTCTTACACTTTTAGTCTCAATCAAACTATATCCTTTTTCTTTTAGCTGAGAATAAGCTAAATCCAACCTTTTTAGTTTGTTTTCATCTACTATACCACAAGAAGGCGCACATATTCCAATTGTATCTCCCATTTTTAAATTACGCGGATATTTCATATTTCATCTCTCCTAAATTTTTTTACATTTTTGGCACTCCCAGTAGGAATCGAACCTACACCGACAGAATCGGAATCTGCCATTCTATCCATTAAACTATGAGAGCATATTCAGAAAGAA
>CAYZJZ010000053.1:0-7887 GCA_964478905.1 uncultured Eubacteriales bacterium | reverse complement strand
GACGGAATTTCATTAATTCAAACAGCAGAAGGAGCGCTACAACAAACGACTGACATCTTACAAAGAATGAGAGAACTTGTAATAAAGGCGCAAAACACAGGTGTGTTAACAGAAGATGATAGAACGGCGATAACAGAAGAAATGAGTACACTAAGAGGAGAAATAGACCGTATAGCGACTTCTACAACCTTTAACGGCAAGAAACTATTAGATGGAACATTGGCAGTTCAAAGAGACGAAGCCAACAGAGGAACTTTGGCTACGGGGATAGTAAATGTTGTAAATGCAAATACATCTACAACGTACACAATAACAACAGCGGGAGCTGGACAAAAAGCTACATTAACATACAAAGTTACAGATGATTCAGGTGTAACTACCACAAAAACAGTTGAGTCAGATATTCTAATGACAGAAACTTTAACCGGAAAGGTTAATTTCAACGAAGCAGGAGTTTCTATTAACTTTAGAGGAAACGAAATTGCTTTAGATAGCTTAAATGGAAAAACCATAATTACAGCAGCCGAATCAGAGGGAGACACAGCTGACTTTAAGATTGGAGCAAATACATACGTAGAAGATACATTATCTGTTGGAATAGGAGATATGTCATCAAAAGGACTAAACGTAAAAGGCGATAATACATCATTTTCGATTGACATATCAACAGCAAAAACAGCTAACGAAACATTAGATGCGATAGACTACGCAATAGATGCGGTATCCAGTCAACGTGCGACACTTGGTGCTATCCAAAACAGAATGGAATACGCAATAAGTGCATTATCTGCTACTGAAGAAAATCTAAGTGCAGCAGAATCTCGAATTCGTGATGTAGATATGGCGGACGAAATGGTAAGTTACACCAAAAACAACATCTTAAATCAATCTGCTATGGCGATGTTAGCACAAGCAAATCAACAACCGCAAGCAATACTACAGTTGTTACAATAAACAAAACTCGGGAGATTTCCCGAGTTTTTTGTTCAAAATTATAAAAACAGTTTATATGTATTTTGTAATTTGTTTTAGACAATATACTTAGAAAAAGAGGTTGATAAAAACTCAAATAAGTTTTTATCAACCTCTAATTAAATCAATTAATTTTTAGGTTGCACAATAATTTTTAGTGCAGTCTTTTCTTCTCCATTAATTTGAATGTCAGTAAATGCCGGAATACAAATAAGATCAACACCGGCAGGTGCAACAAAACCTCTTGCAATAGCAACAGCTTTAACAGCCTGATTTATAGCTCCGGCTCCAACAGCTTGAAGTTCAGCTGATCCCTTTTCTCTAACCACTCCTGCAAGCGCTCCTGCGATAGAATTAGGACTAGACTTCGACGATACTTTTAAAATATCCATAATATTACCTCCTTAAATTTTTCATTTGTACTTCATATTCGTATTGTATAATAAAAATCCCAGATGTTCAAGTAAAATCGTACATTTTTTAACGACAAAATCCGCACGAAAAATGTCGAAACTATTTACGTATTCTAGTAATAGAAACAGTCTTATTAGTAGCATCATCAACATCTATCATAACCGCATTCAGCTCAACTTCACCAGTCGCAAGTTCCCTTTTCTCAGGAATTTCAGTAAGAAAAGAAGTAATAATAATAGATTTATCTGCTCCAATAATAGACTCCTTAGGGCCAGTCATACCAATATCCGTAATATAAGCAGTACCTTTTGGTAAAATATCTTCATCTCCGGTTTGAACATGAGTATGAGTGCCAAAAACAAGATTAACCTTTCCGTCTAAAAGATAGCCCATAGCCTTTTTTTCAGAAGTAGCTTCAGCATGAAAATCAACAATAATAATATCAGCTTTACCAGACATTTCATTAACAGCATTTCTAACAGCAAGGAACGGGTTGCTAACCGGGTCTAAGTAAACTCTTCCAAGAGCATTAATAACTAAGATTTTTTTATCATTTACATTAAAAAATCTAAAGCCACGCCCACGAGTTCCCTCTAAATAATTAATAGGACGAATAACACGTGAGTCATCAATAACCTTCAAAATATCTTTTTTACGCCAAGTATGATTACCCAAAGTGATAGCATCAACACCGGCATTTATAAGCTCAGAGAAAGCTTTAGGATTCATACCCAATCCGCCACTGCTATTTTCTCCGTTAGCAATAACAAAATCAATACCAAATTCATTCTTTATATCTTGTAAATTATCCTTAAGATAATTCCTTCCGGGAGCGCCGATAACGTCTCCTATAGCTAAAATTTTCATAATAAACTCCAATCTAAAAAATAATCTATTCTTCAAGCATACTCTTTATCGCATCTTGATAAATTTTTTCAGCAATTTTATAATTCTCAGCAGTCTTAGAAGCAAAATGCTCCATCATAATGCCTGAATTAATCTCTAAAACTAAATAATTCCCATTAACCTCAATAATATCCACAGAAACAAACTTACCATTAACAGCTCGACTAGCTTTTAGCGCAAGTTCACCCAATATAGAACAAATTTCTATATCATCAGTAACAATAGGCTCAGCTCCCAGTCCTAAATTATGTTTCCAGTTGTTAGTACGATGCTTAGAATAAATAAGCTTAACTTCGTCATTTAGTATAATAACCCTATATTCGTTATTAATTTCATAAAAATGCGAAATAGAAGCGTATTCGTTTTTGGCAAATAAATATCGCATCTTTTCCAATAAATCATTAAAATCAGTAACTCTAAAGACATCTCTTCCTCCGGTACCATTGTTAGTCTTTAGTACAACATCTTTATCAAACTTATTGAAAATTAAATTCGCAACATTAATTTTATCCTGAGTAAGTCCCGGTAAAATAAGAGTATGTTTAACATTTGGAATATCAAGCGATGTTAAAACCTCAGAAACAGCAGACTTATCATTACAAATCATAAGCGTTCCGGCTGAATTTAAATCAAATTGGTAACCGTGTATATATCTAATAATATTATTTTTAGTTAATTTTATAATCCAATCTGCCGATATAAGCTCTAGGGAGATATTATTAGTTTCACAATAATTTTTTATTATATCAACAATAACTCTACAAGCCATTTTAACACCTCGATTCGTGAGACAATTGTATAATAAAAAAGAAAAAGTGTCAAATAAGCAAACAAGTTGACATAATTCCAAAAATATGATAAAATTTTAAATGTAATATATGGGGAGGAAGAAATATATGGAAAAGATAGAATTCTTAACAGAAGAAGAAAAGAAAGCATTAAGTTTTAATGACTTGGCTACATATATGGAAATGCTAAATATGTTAAAAACTGAATTAGAAAGTATTAAAGAAATGGAGGACTAAGAAATGGCTGAAAAACTATCCCAAAAATTAAACGAAACATTATCTGAAAAGGACAGAAACGCAGTAGAAAGCTTATTTAATTTTTCAGAAAAATTAGAGAATTTTTTTGATGCATGTGAAAGCAACGGAGAAATCAGAGAAAGTGTAGCAGATAAAGAATTAAATATAATGTATTTAGTAGAACAAATCGTAAAAATAAAAAATATGCGTATATCTAATGCCGAGAAAAAAGAAAGAATACATGAGTTGATAAAAGATGTAGATATGGACTATTTACTTGAAGAAACCAAAGCTGAAATAGCTAGGGTTCAAAGGCATATGATAAATAGAGCAAAAGAAATATCATTAGAGTTACAAAAAGAATTCGGAACAGTAGAAAAAAGCTTTAATTCATTAATAGATAATAATATCGAAACAGAAGAGGAAAAAGGCAAAGACGCCGAAGACAAGAAAAAGAAAATTTTAGATGAAGAAAAAGAAAAATCTGAAAAATCACTAGTAAAATATGAAGGTAAAGGCTTTTGGGCTAATTTTAAGAAAATAAGGGAAGAAGGAAAGAGCGACCCAAATAAGAAAAAAGGAATATTTAAATCTTTAGCTGAAGCATATAAAGCGACAATAGAAGAAACTAGAGGAGAAATAGAAGAACAACCAAAAGATGCAGAAGTAGAAAGACTTGAAAAAGAAGTAGCATCATTAGACGAACAAATAAAAGCATCAAAAGAAAATACAAAGAAATTACAAGAGCAAAAGAAAGACATAAAGAAACAACTATTAATTGCAAGCGAAAGAGCAATGGAAGAAGCAAAGGAAAAAATGGATGAAAGTATGGAGGCTATTCCTGAAGAAGAAATAACAGAAGAAAGAGTAGGCAATATGTTTGAAAGAATTGCAGCTTACAGGCATAATAAAAAAGTAGAAAAGCTAAAAGGGAAAATAGCTGATTTAACACAAGATATTCAAGGAATGTCAAACGAAGTAAAGGATCGAAAAGAAAAAATAGAAAAAGAAGGAGAAAACAAAGAATACCAGAAAGATATAGAATATGATGTAGAACAAATATCTAAAAAGCAAGTAGACAGATATAACTTGGCAAGGAAAGTGCACGAAGAAAACATAAGATATGCTGCAAAACAAAATGTGCGAAATGCAAGAGAAAGACAAAGACAAAAAGACGACGGAATGGATAGATAGAAAGAGGCTGTAAAAAACTCGTTATAATGATAAACGAGTTTTTTTACAGCCATTTTTTTGTTTTAGAATACATAGAAGGTAAATTAATACAGCAAAAAAATAGTAACGGAATAAGAACAAAAAGTTGAAAAACTATTGCGAAATAATGAAAAATATGGTAAAAATATATAGGATAATATTTACACTATAGGTACAATATGGGAATAACTCCGATGAATTAGGGGGATTTTTATGAATGAATTGGACATAAATTTTGATGAAATAATAAGAATAATTGAAACGAGAAAGAACAATGCATTTAGAAAAGTTAATGAAGAAACAATAAAAATGTATTGGGAATTTGGAGAATATATAAGTAATAAACTCTCTGATAGTGAGTGGGGTGAAAAAATAGTTATAAGACTATCAGAGTTTATAACAAAAAATTATCCGACTTTACATGGATTTAATAAACGTGGATTATATAGAATGAAACAATTTTATGAATCTTATAAAGATTACCCGGAAATTGTGTCAACACTGTTGACACAAATAAACTGGTCTAGTCATATTGCCTTGCTTAGTGGAACTAAAACAATAGAGCAAAAAGAATTTTATATAAAATTAGCAATAAAAGAAAATTATTCAACTAGGGAACTAACACGTCAAATAAATAGTGGCTATTATGAAAGATATATATTATCAGATGGTAAAGCACATCAGTCAACTGTAAAATTTATAAATGAAGATAAAATTCCTAATACTAGGTTATTAGATACATACTCTCTAGAATTTTTAAATTTAAAGGAAGACTATTCAGAAAAAGATTTAAGAAAAGCTATTATAAAACATATGAAAGAATTTATTTTAGAAATAGGAAAAGATTTTTCTTTTGTTGGTGAAGAATATAGAATTCAAGTAGGGAATCAAGACTTTTATATTGATCTATTATTTTATAATAGAGATTTAAGATGTTTAGTGGCATTTGAATTAAAACTAGGAGAATTTATGCCAGAGTATATATCAAAAATGGATTTTTATTTAGAAGCATTAGACAGACAAATAAAGAAAGAATTTGAAAATCCAAGTGTAGGCATTATTTTGTGTGCTAATAAAGACGACGAAGTAGTCGAATATGCTATGAGTAGAACAATGTCCTCTACTCTTGTTGCAGAGTATAAATTAAAGTTAATTGATAAAAAAATATTAGAAAATAAACTAAAAGAAATTACTAACATAGTAGAAGAAAATAGTAAGATGGAATAATAATCAAAATTAGACAAAAACAAAGAGACGATGGAATGGATAGATAGAAAGAGGCTGTAAAAAACTCGTTATAATGATAAACGAGTTTTTTTACAGCCATTTTTTTGTTTTAGAAATCTAAACAGAACTCAGTATCAATTTCAAAAGAATAATCATTTCCTCCAACATTAATTTTCTTAAAATAAATTTCATCAGGAACAGCATCAGCAATAGATAAGCCGGTTCCAACCGAAAAACAGAAGCTTGTAGAAAAATGAGGCGGTACAGAAACCGGAGATTTATAAAAACGCGGTTTAAGCCCTGTATAACACGAAATATGTTCAGGTTCAATATTTATAGCTGTATCAGTATTATTCGTAATAGTAAAATAATACTCAGACTTAGTCTTGTATAAAACAGTCCGATCTAAAATAACCCTAAACATTGAGTTCTCAACGCCTGTACCAAGTTCCTTTTCACCAACATATCTAAGAAAAGAAAGAGTATAATTATCCTCATCAGTAAAATTAATAACAAAAGTATCAGTTTTCTCAGGCTTACTTGTATTCATTATATCCTCATCAGTATTAGAATAAGGCACAAAACTAACTAAAACCATATAAGAATTTCCAAACCTCGAATACTTTTCAAAATAAGGTGAATAAGCCTTATTTCCATAACTTTTCATAAACTCACAAAAGCTATCAAAATTATCATCAAACTGGTTTTTCTTAAAATCATCAGTAAGTAGAGAATAAGCACCTTCGTAATTTTTATCATTCATTAAATCGAAAAAGTTATTAAGAGCCTTTCTAATCATAGCAGGTCTGGTATCTTTAGGAGTCTCCATAATAGACTTAAGCTTTTCCTCTAAATCAGAAGAAGCACGTTCAACGTTAGATGCAGACTTAAAAATCATTTTAAAATTTAACAAAAAATCCATAACAATAACAGAAAAAATAATAGTGAAAATAAGAATTAACAAAGCAAGTAATTTCTTATCACTAGGAGAAAGATTAATCATTAAGACATCCCTCCCAACGCACTAACAACAATAACAGGAGCCTGTTGATAATCAGTATTTTTTCCAACATACGCATTTATACTAAAAGTAACAAAATCGGTCTCATCGCTACCTTGTAACTTTAATCTAAACATAGAACATTGCCCATAAGGGTTATAAGTAAGCGAATTTTCAATAATTTCAGCATAACTAATCTCTTTAGCCTTAAGATAAGATAAATTATTAACAACATTTTTAAACTCTTCAAATTGAGTAATACCAAAAACTTCAGCAATATAATCAGATTTATTCTCAAAAAAACTCTTTAACTCATTATCAGATAAAGAAAGTGTATTTTCCATTAAGTAAGGAATTTCAGTCAAAACAATATTTTTAAGTTTTAACTTAGCAGAATAATACATCTTAAAACTAGGGAAAAAATCAATTAAATCGTCTAAATTAGCGATAGAATTTTCATATTCTACTTCTTTAGAAAACTCGTCAATAAACGAATTATTAACAGCCAAATAAGAATTAATTAATTCTAAATTTTCAGGAGCTTTCTTAAAAGTAAAGCTTCCTGAATTAGAATTAACAGAAGACTCATTACTTATAACAGTAATCATTCCACTACAATAATTTAAAAGTGTTTTCCCACCCAAATAAACAAATATGCATACGCAAACAGCAATAGCTATCATAAAAACTTTTCTCATCTTATAAAACCTCCGTATTGTTAAGTAAGAAGAACCGAGTCGCATATTCAAGTAATTCTTCTAACGAAATTAGTAGTTTTGTATAAGAATTATCTGATTTCATATAAACAGTTACGTTATCTGAAGAAGAAAAGGCAGAAGCAACAACAAAATTATTTTTCCCAGTTTCACAAAGTTTTCCGCCTTCTAATTCAATAATTACTGGAACACCATTTTCTAAAGAATCAATAAAAGTTAAAACTTTATTAGAATAAGTCTTTAGAATTAAACTGTTAAAATCCGACTTTTCCAAAGCTATCCAAGACGAATTAGAAGTAATTATTTCAGTATAATCTTTGTATTTAACTTCCTCTTGAGGTTCATTATAAAACATAAGATAAAAAATCATTATAAGAGTAAAACATAATACAAAAACCGTAAGCATAATTATTTT